>PACV01000020.1 GCA_002702875.1 Flavobacteriaceae bacterium | reverse complement strand
GTCCCAAGCAAAAACCTCATAGCTTTTGTACCCAGCTTTTTTTCTAAGCTCTTTAACTTTTGAACCAATAGATTTTTTTAAAATATCAAATTTTTCTTCGCTCGACATAAGAAATTCGCAATATTTTACTAATTATTTATTTAAATATAAGAATTATTTAATATATCAGTTTAAAAAATTAGATTTTTTAAATTGGGAAATAAATCTAATATCGTTTTCATAAAACATTCTAATGTCTTCTATTTGATATAATAACATAGCAATTCTTTCAATACCCATGCCAAAAGCAAATCCAGAATATTCATCAGGATTGATTTTACAATTACTAAGAACATTTGGGTCAACCATACCACAACCCATAATTTCAAGCCATCCTGTACCTTTCGTAATCCTATGATCAACCTCAGATTTTAGACCCCAGTATATATCTACCTCAGCACTTGGTTCAGTAAAAGGAAAATAAGACGGTCTTAACCTAATTTTAGATTTACCAAAAAGAGATTTAGTAAAATATATAATGGTTTGTTTCAATTCTGAAAAAGACACTTTTTTGTTAATATAAAGACCCTCAATTTGATGAAAAATACAGTGTGATCTTGATGAAATTGCTTCATTTCGATAAACTCTACCTGGAGAGATAACTCTTATTGGTGGTGTTTTTTCTTCCATATACCTAACCTGAACTGAAGATGTGTGTGTTCTTAAAAGAAATTCAGGATTGGATTTTATAAAAAAAGTGTCCTGCATATCTCTTGCTGGATGGTATTTAGGTAAATTTAAAGCGGTAAAATTATGCCAATCGTCTTCAATTTCAGGTCCCTCGGACATACCAAAACCAATTTTAGAAAAAATATCTATTATTTTATTTTTTACAATTGAAATAGGATGAGATGAACCAATTTCAAAGGGAAATCCTGGACGAGAAAGATCAAAATTTTTATTTGAAATTTTTTGTTGACTTTTTAGTTTTTTGCTTATTAATTCTATTTTATGATTTACCTCTTTTTTTAAATCATTTAGTGCTTTACCATAAGATTTTTTATCTTTTTGATCAATATCCTTAAAAAGTTTGAACAAATCAGTTATTATACCTTTCTTTCCTAAATACTTAATTCTGAAATTTTCAAGATCGATTTGACTTTCAGTCTTAAAATTTTGAACATTTTTAAAATGACTTTTAAATTTATTAATCATACTTTAAAATTAATAAATTATTTAAAGTTTAATTGTTTTTATTTAATAAGACATTAATTTAGTTATAAATTATACCTTATTTTGAATTATCTAGATTTAATATTTTTTTTTATTCTCTTTTACGGAATGTTCAGAGGTTATAAAAGAGGATTTATTATTGAAGTATCTTCTATACTATCAATTTTTTTAGGATTAATAGGCTCATATACTATATCAAATAATTCTGATAATTTTCTTTTATTTTTTTTTAAGGAAAATAGTTTGCCACCAAAATGGATCATATTTATAATTAGTTTTGTAATTATAATTTTTTTTACCTCATTTTTTGCAAAATATTTGACTAATTTTTTAAAAAAAATATACTTAGGTAGAATAAATAAACTTCTTGGTTTGATTTTTGGTTTCTTGAAATTTGCTACTTTAATATGTGTTTTTTCATTTTTACTTGAAGAATTTCTTTTATTTTTTTCATTTGAAAATAATTCAGTATTTACTGAATCATATATATTACCAATTGTTAGTAATTTAAATGATATAATTCTAAACTATTTAATAAATAGTAGAGATTAATGAATTTGTTTTATACCTTTTGATTTTATCCATCCCTCAGCACCATTTTCCAATTTAATTTTTAACCAATTTTCAAGTTTTTCTATAATATTCACCTTAGTGCCCTCATGTAAATTAAATAAAACTTCTGATCTATCATTAGGTTCATCATTAACTGATATTTGCTTTTCAAAAACAATAGCTTCAATTAACGAAGAATCATAAATTGATTTTTGAGTTCCAATTATAAAAGTTACTATAATTAGTAAAAAGAATAAAGATGTTATTGAAAAAAATATTTTTTTTAATCTAGAGTTACTAATCAAATAATAAATGCTAAATAATATACAAAAAACCCATATTAATAATAACAATATATAACCCCATTGATTGGTGCTAAATAAATTAAACAAATAAATTTGAAAATTTTCAATTTGAGATTTGGGTAACTTTTCAATTAAATCAATTTTCATATTTTCAGCATAACCAAGGTTGTTTAAAATATCTCGGTCCATGGGAGATATTTTTTTTGCTTTTTCAAAATAAAATATACTATTAGCAATAGAATCAAGTTTATAATAGGTATTACCAATATTATAATACAATTCAGCGCTATGGTAATTTTCATTCAAAACTTTAAAATATGAATCTAAAGCTTTTTCAAATTGTCCATTATTATAAAAATCGTTACCTGCCTTAAAATAGTTTTCACTATTTTGACTAAATGATAAGTTTGTAACCAATACAAACACTATTTTATAAAATAACACACTAAAAAAATTAATTTTCATTCCAAAAAATATATTAAATTACTTTGTCTATTTCAGTTATAATATTCAATGCATTGTCATAGTCATCTTTAATTCTCACATCTGAAATTTGAGAATATCTTGCAATTTCGCAATTTTCTAATTGTTTAATTAAAGATTCAACTATTTTAGAATCAACTCTTTTATTGATTAATATTTTTTTAATTTTTAATTTATTTAAATCAGAGGTTTTTAAAGTTAATTTAATCTTTAAGAAATTTAAAAGGGCCCTCTCTAAAGAATCATAAAATTCATCTTTATTATTTATTTTATCTTTTGCAGTTGCTAAATATTTTTTGGCAATTTTTGAGGCATCTATTTTAGAAATATTCAGCTTTCCTCTGAATTTTTTGAAAGTCTTTGAAACAATTATAACTAAAATAAGCAAAGCAATTGGTAAAAATAACTGAAAATAAAATCTTTTAGAACCCCAAAAATAATCTTTTTCTATTGAAATTAAATCTGTACTAAGCTTAATAAAGCCAAATTTTTTAGTACCTAATACATTTAAATTAGACTTTTTAGTATCATTTGAATTGGCTATGAAGTTTGAATTTGGAGAATTTAAAACGTTTACAGTATATTCATTAGAATTTAAAGAAATGTATTTTTCTTTTTCCGGATCAAAATATGAGAAATTAAAAATTGGAATTGGAAATTTACCTCCTATTTGAGGTACGATTGTATAAACTTCACTTATACTTCCACTCATTCCACTTAAATTAGTTTTGACTTTTTCAACATATTCTGGTTCATATACTTCAAGATTTGGTGGTACAATTAATTTTGGAGGTTTAAACAATTTTAAATTACCTTTTCCACTAATTTTTACAGAAGCTTGAAAAGATTCTGATAATTTTAATTCATTCTTATTTAAATTAAATGATAAATCAAATTTTCCAACTGCACCACTGAAACTTTTAGGTTTTCCATCTTCTGGTAATTCCTTAACAAGGATATTTTTTTTCCCTGCAGAAATAACTTTTGGTATTTGTTCATATATTCTATTTCCAAAAAAATCTCTTCTATTTGTTGGAATATCTAATGAAATGTTTAGCGATAATGGGTCAATTGTCAAACTTCCAGATTTTTGAGGATATAATACAGCTTTATGCCAAGTTACATATTGATATGGATTCCCCTTATAACTTCCTTGTTTAACCTCTAATCTTGGTATTTTAATTAAATGACTCCAAAAATCGGGGTATTTTGGACTATCGATCTCATTTACATTTGAAATTCTAATTTCAGGAGAATAATATAATTTGTAAACAATTGTAATTGCTTGGTTTATATATGGATTGAAATCTGAAATTTCTGCAACTAGATAAATATCATTATTTACGAGATTATCAGAATTATTATTGGGTGTATTGTCAACAACACCAGTTATGTTTAATTGAATTGGTGAGGTTTTGTACAACTGACCATTTATCTCAATAGATGCTTGCCCAATTGTTAATTTTCCTTTTAATTTAGGTGATAAAAAATAAGTGTATTTTTTTGAAAATGTTCTTTTTCCATTAATCCACGAATTACTAATTGCTTGATTAGGACCACCTACAATATTAAACCCAGTGAATTCAGGTGGAATAAAGTTGTCACCGTTTTCATTCATTTCAAATACGACTCTTAACCTTTCATTTATTCCTAATTCACTTTTACTTACAGTGGCTTTAAATGAGACCTGTGAAATAGCATTAGCCCAAACTAAAAAAAATACAAATAATATGTTGAAACGATTTAAATTTAACATATAATCACCAATCTTTTTCATTTTTAATTGGAACACCTTTGATTTTCTTCTTGTTAATTTTGTCTTGAACATTCATCTCCTGATTATTCATTGCCTCCAAAATACTTTTTACCTGTTCAGGAGATAAATTTCCCGAATTATCCACTTTATTATTGTCTTTTTTATTTTGTCTATTATTTTGATCACTCTCCTTTTTATTTTCATTATCCTCTTTAGAATTTTTATCATTTTCTTTGTTTTTATTTTCTTTATTTTCTTCGGATTTGTTTTTATCTAAATCTTCATCTTTATTTTTTTCATTTTTTTCTTTCTCATTTTCATTTTTAGATTCACTTTTACTTTTATTTTCATTTTCAAGCAATTTTTTTGCTAAAGCATAATTATATCTAGTTTCATCATCGTAAGAATTATTTTTTAAAGCATTTTTATAGGCCTCAAGAGCTTTTGCATAATCCTTTTTTTTCATAAAAGAGTTTCCCATGTTATGTAAAGAACTGTGCTTATTTTTTTTGGACTTTGATGACTTCTGACTTTGAAAAAATCTTTGTGACGCTTCATCAAAATCTCCCATTTGGTAGTGATTATTACCTAAATTATGCATTCCTAAAGTTTTATCATCATCTTTTGAAATTGATTTTCTATAATTTAATTCTGATTCAATATATTTTTCTTTTTTATATAAATTATTAGCCTCAAATAAATCGTTATCAGTATTATTTTGACAAAATATACTAGTTAAAAAAAACAGTAAAATTATGGTTAGTTTAATTTTCATTGAATAAATTCATTTTTTTAATCCATTTGGTTCTAGTTTCCAAAACAAAAAAATCAATACATATAACAATCAAAGCAATTATCAAAAATAATTGAAATCTGTCTTTAAATGAAACAAATTTTTTAGCCTCAAACTCATTTTTATCAATTTCTTTTAATTTTTCTTTAAAAAATTCAGTTACATTTTTTGTGTTATTCCCATCTAAATATGCTCCTCCGGATTCATTTGAAATATTCATTAAAAAATTTGAATTTCTTTTTGTAATTACGACTTCATTGTTATTGTCTTTTTTATAATTTTGAATAACACCGTTAACCTTAATGGGTATTGGTGAACCTAACTCATATCCAACTCCAAATGTGAATATTTTAATGCCTTTTTTCTTAGCCTCTAAAACAAATTCATTAGAAAAATTATTGTGGTCTTCTCCATCAGAAATTAACACTAATATTTTATTGGTTTTTTCATCCAAATTGAATGAATTAACTCCTAAACTAATTGCCTCATTAATAGCAGTTCCTTGCGAAGACAAAAGATTTGTATTTAAGGATTGCAAAAACATTTTAGCTGATCCATAATCAGTTGTTATAGGAAGTTGGGGGACTGCAGTTGCAGCATAAGCTATGATTCCAATTCGATCACTTACAAGATCATCAATAATTGCCGAAACAAGTCTTTTTGATTTTTCTAGTCTATTTGGAGCTATGTCTTCAGCTAACATACTTTTTGACACATCCAAAGCAAAAATTATATCAACGCCCTCCCTTTTTACACTTTCTAGCTCAGTACCAATTTTTGGATTAACTAATCCAAAAATTATAAAAGACAGACATATTATAAATAGGATAAATTTCAGATTAAACTTAAAAAATGATTTATAAGGACTAAGAACACTCAGATTGCTTGATGAGGTAAATTTTTTTTGAGTTTTAATTTTCCACCTAATTAAAAAGATATGAGTTATTATAAAAAGTGGTATCACAATAAATAAATAAAAGTAAATTGGTGTGTCCAGTTGGTACATTATATAAAACTTTTAAAAATTAAATTTTTCATTAGCCAATGAAAAGCCAGAATGGTAAGAGATATGATTGCAAAAATTCTATACTTTTCATTATAATTATAAAATTTCATTTCCTCTATTTCAGTTTTCTCAAGCTTATTAATTTCATCGTATATCTCTTGAAGTCTTCTTGCATCAGTAGCTCTAAAATACAATCCTCCTGTCTTGTTTGCTATTTCTTTCAAAAGTAATTCGTCTATTTCAACTTTAGTTAATCCGTATTGAAAATCGCCATTTGGTAGTATCCCAATTGGAGCCCGAGCACTTCCATTACTTCCCAATCCAATTGTATATGTTTTTATTTGAAATTCCCTAGCTAGTTCAGTAGCTATTTTAGGATCAATAAATCCAGAATTATTAACTCCATCAGTTAGAAGAATTATGACCTTACTTTTTGCTTTACTTTCTTTTAATCTATTAACTGAGGTTGCTAATCCCATACCAATTGCAGTGCCATCTTCAATCACTCCATCATAAGCAATTTCAGACAAAGATTTCTTTACAATACTTTTATCGCTTGTAATAGGAGTTTTTGTATAGCTTTCACCTGCATAAAGTACAAGACCAATTCTGTCATTAACTCGATTTTCTATAAAACTAGATGCAACTTTTTTTAATGCATTTAATCGATTTGGTTTCAAATCTTGTGCCAACATACTTGACGAAATATCAATAGTCATAATTATGTCTATTCCCTTGTTAATTATTCTTTGAGATGAAACATCAACTGTTTGAGGCCTTGATAACGCAATAATTAAAAAAATGACAGCAAATATTTTTAATAATATTAGAAAATACTTAAATCTAATCCAAAACATAGACTTTTTGCCAAAGATAGATGTTGATGATATATTTATTATAGCTTGGGTTTTATTAAAAAACTTATAAATAAATAATATGATTGGAACTATTATTAAAAGAAACCAAAAATATTCAGGATTAGCAAAAGTTAAATTTTCAATCACAACTATAATTCTTTTATTATTTTAACAGAGTTTATTAGACGGTCTTCAATATCTTTTCCATATCTATCTTCTTTATCATAAATCATTTGAAATTCAATGGTTGATTTATTGAGCATGATAATCAGATTAAAAAAATTACATCTTGTGAATTTACTTTCTGAGTTAACAATATCAGCGGAACCGAAAATCTTAAAACCCTCTATACCATCATTTAAATTAATGACTTCATTTTTAGGAAATATATTTTTTGCACCATCAACCTGAAAATCATTTAAAAAATCATCTAAAACTTTTTTTATAATTTCATCCTTGTATTGATTTGAATTTAAACTATTTTCGTTTATATCAAGAGGAGGTTTAATTTTTAGTCTTATTGAAAATGGAGATCCCCATTCTCCCTCAAAATTATATATTCTTACATCTTTTTTGTCTTCACTAATTCTTTTTAAAATTTCTGGTGTTTCAATCTCAATTGGAGGGAATCCATATTGACTCTTGTACCAATTATTATTTAGAATTTTTTTAGTTGGATAAAATAATATTTCATCTCTTACTGGATAATAACCATAAATTAATACTAATGACCCTAAGCTAACTAAAATTAATGCAAAAAGGCTAATAAAAGCAATTTTTATATTTCTCTTTCGTTTAATAGAAATTTGTTCAAGAACATATTTTTGTGTTTTTTGAATCTCTTCAAATGAGGGTTCAGGGATTATTTTTTGAGTATTTTTTAGTACTTTCTCAACTAGTACTCTATCTTCAATTGCAATTTCATTGTTGAAAGATAGTTTTGCAAATTTTACCAAATCAGCCTTTTCTAATACAATTTTTAAATTATCTATTATATAATCATCTATAGGAATTGTTCCATCTTTTTTTAGTTGTTTTAGTTTAATTAATAATTCATTTGAGGTACTTTCAAGAGCAGATACTTTTGCTTCCTCCTCCAAATATCTTCTAACAATTTGAGTTAATTTTGTATAATATATTTTATACTCTCTCTGCTCATTTAAAGTCATTTTTTCTAAATCTTTTAAATCCTCTAAAGCTTTATCAAAAGGTTTAACAATTT
The DNA here is from genome assembly GCA_002702875.1 of Flavobacteriaceae bacterium. GTDB lineage: Bacteria > Bacteroidota > Bacteroidia > Flavobacteriales > Flavobacteriaceae > TMED220. The sequence continues at coordinate 5,068 of PACV01000020.1, read as the reverse complement.
TTTCAACTTTTTTGACTTTTGGTTTTAGTTTTTTTCTGAAAATAAAAATTACTACTAAAATAATTGCAGCAATGAAAATCCATAGAAATTTATTGAATAAATCGTCGTAATTTTTTTCTACATCAATTATTGGCTTTATACCATACATTGGTTGTTTAAGTGTATCGACTTCTACTCCTGAAATAAATACTTCAACAGGTTCTGTTTCAAAATCAAAATTATTAATTTTAATTTTTTGTTTTGGAATTATATAAGCACCCGAATCGAAGTGAATTAATTTATATTTTTTTATAAAAAAATAATCCGGGTTTTTAAATATTGTATCTAGTTTTGACTCTTCAATTACCTCAAATGGAGAAAAAAAAATATTTTTATTGAACTTTATTTCATTTATTGTATCAAGATTAATTTTTATTTGATATGAAATTTCTTGTCCGATTTTTACCTTAGTTGAATCAACTGAAATAGATATTTTCGGATACGGTTGAGAAAAAATAAAAGTTATATTTAATAAAAAATAAAGTAAAATTGGTTTCATTAAATCCTTCTTTTAAAGTAAGACAATAATTTTTTAACGAAGTCTTCATCAGTTTGACAAGAGATTTGCCCGCTTCCATTTTTTTTAAAACTTTCTTCAAAATAATTAACTTTTTTGTAATAGTTTATTGTATGATTAGATTTAAATGACTTAGAATTTGTGTTAACGTAATTAATTACACTGGTTTCATTATCTCTAAATGGAACTATTCCTAAATTGGGTATAATAGATTCTATTTTATCGTAAATTCTAATTCCAGTTAAATCATGTTTTTTCGAAACAAGTTGAATTGAGTTCTCATAGTCACTATCAATGAAGTCAGATAATATAAAAACAATAGACTTCTTTTTAATTACTCGCATTAAAAAGCTTAGGGCCGTGGATATTGAAGTCCTTTTACTATTTGGCTTAAATTCAATTAACTCTCTAATTATTCTAAGAATGTGTGACTTACCTTTTTTTGGAGGAATAAATAATTCAATTTGATCTGAAAATAATATAACACCTACTTTATCATTGTTTTGTAAAGCAGAAAAAGATAACGTTGCAGAAATTTCTGTAATCAGTTCTCTTTTAAATTTTGTTGAAGTCCCAAAAAATTCTGATGCACTTATATCAACAACTAGCATCATAGTTAATTCTCTTTCCTCCTCAAAAATCTTTATAAATGGTTCATTATATCTAGCTGTTACATTCCAATCAATAGATCTTACATCGTCACCAAATTCATATTTTCTGACTTCACTAAATGTCATTCCTCTGCCTTTAAATGTTGACTGATATTCACCACCAAATAAGTTTTCACTTAACCTTCTGGTTTTAATTTCAATCTTTCTAACTTTTTTTAGGAGTTCTTTTGTTTCCACTAATAAATAATTTAATTATTAAGGAACTTCAACCTGATTAATTATCTGTTCAATTAAATCTTTAGATGTTATATTTTCAGCCTCCGCCTCATACGTTAAGCCAATTCTGTGTCTTAAAACATCAAATACAACCTCTCTAACATCCTCAGGTATAACATAACCACGATGATTGATAAATGCATTACACTTTGCTGCTAAAGCAAGATTGATAGACCCTCTGGGTGATGCACCAAAACTAATCATAGGCTTAATTTTTTCTAATTTATACTTGTCTGGATATCGAGAAGCAAATATTAAATCTAGAATATATTTTTGTATTTTATCATCAATATAAATTTCATTTATTATTTCTTGGGCTTTACTAATTTGGCTAATATTTACAACACTTGATAATTTCTCATTATTCTTTTTTAAATTATTTTGCATAATTCTTTTTTCATCTTCAATACTTGGATAATCAACAATTACTTTGAGCATGAACCTGTCAACTTGAGCTTCTGGTAAAGGATAAGTTCCTTCTTGCTCAACTGGATTTTGGGTTGCCATCACCAAAAAAGGTTTCTTCAATTGAAATGTTGAATCACCAATTGTAACTTGTCTTTCTTGCATAGCCTCTAAAAGGGCTGATTGAACTTTTGCAGGAGCTCTATTAATTTCATCTGCTAGAACAAAATTTGCAAATATTGGACCTTTTTTTATTGAAAAATCATTTTCTTTCATGTTGAAAATCATAGTTCCAATAACATCAGCAGGAAGAAGATCAGGAGTAAACTGAATACGACTAAATGAAGCTTTTATAGCATTGCTTAATGAATTTATAGCTAAAGTTTTTGCTAATCCAGGAACACCCTCAAGTAAAATATGTCCACGCCCTAACAAACCTATTAAAAGCCTCTCAACCATTTTACTTTGACCAATAATAACTTTTCCTATCTCTAAAACTAACAAATCAATAAAAGCGCTTTCACTTTTTATTTTTTCATTAATAATTTTAATATCACTTGTTTTATTCATTATTTTTTTTTTTGGAAGACAAATTTGTGAATTTATTTAATTTAATCTTGTTAATAATTGGTTAAATGTAGAAATTAGTTGAATTTTAGTGAGTAATATTTTATTATGAACAAACTTATTTCAAAATCAAGAATCATAGCCGGAACGATGTCTTGGGGTTCTTGGGGGAAAAACTTAAATGAAAACGAAATTGCAGACTTAATAGCTAAATTTTGTCAAGCAGGAATAACTGCGTTTGATCATGCAGACATTTATGGTGGTTATACAACTGAATTGGAATTTGGAAAAGCATTCAAAAAACTTAGTGTAAATAGATCAAATGTTGAATTCATAACTAAATGCGGAATTATGTATCCTTGTAATAAAAATAATTTTGAAGTAAAACACTACGACTATTCAGCAAAAAATATCAGAAAATCAATTGAAAATTCTCTAAATAACTTGAATACAGAATACATAGATATTTTTTTATTACATAGACCAAGTCCATTAATGCAAGTAGAAGAAATTGGAGACATAATTTCTAAATTAAAAGAAGAAAAAAAAATCATATCTTTTGGTGTGTCAAATTTTTCTGAAAATCAAATCAACTTGCTTGAAAAAACTACCAATATTGATTGGAATCAAATTGAATTATCAATTACTAATAACTCTCCTTTTACTAATGGACTAATAGATTATCTAAATCAAAAGAATATTGGAATAATGGCATGGAGTCCGTTAGGTGATTTTTTTAAAACTAAATCTAAATCAAACATGGCTTTATTAAAATTATTGGAGGTTTTAAACAAAAAATATTCATCAACAAATGATCAATTACTTTTATCCTGGTTAATGAAGCATCCCTCAAAAATTTTTCCAGTTATTGGGACAACCAATTATGAGAGGATTAGTTTGGCCGCAAGTTCAGAAAATATTGAATTAGAAATAACTGATTGGTTTCTAATGTATGAAAAAATAAATGGCAAAAGGGTTCCATGAAATATAAAAATATTTTTATTACAGGATCTTCTAGTGGAATTGGACTTGCTACCGCTTTAAAATTTAATATTGAAGGTTACAGACTTATTCTGTGTGCAAGGAAAATAGAAAAGTTAACTCCATTAATCAAAAAAATAAAAGTTCCATATCATATTTTAATTTTTGATGTAAGTAAAAAAGATGAAGTATTTAAATCAGTAAAATCATTACCAAAGGAGTTTTCAAAAATTGATATTTTAATTAATAATGCGGGAAATGCACATGGACTTGAAAAGTCGAATGAGTGTGAAATAGACGATTGGGATAATATGGTTGATTCCAATTTAAAAGGTTTATTATATGTTACTAAATCTATTGTTGAATCTATGGTTTCAAATAGAGCAGGCCATATAATAAATGTTGGATCTATAGCTGCTAAAGAAGCTTATCCAAAAGGAAATGTTTATTGTGCAACTAAGGCTGCTGTTGACAAATTTACTGAAGGATTACGAATAGATTTAAATGAATATAATATAAAAGTTGGAGCAATTCATCCAGGACTAGTTAATACAAATTTTTCAACAGTTAGATTTAAAGGGGATAAAAAAAGAGCTGATTTAGTTTATAATGGATTGACCCCTTTATTGGGAAAGGATATAGCTGATATAATTTTTTTTATGGTTGAGTGCCCTTGCCATGTTAACATATCAGACATTACAGTTTTACCAACTGCACAAGCAAATACTTACGTTTTAAATAAACAAAAAAATTAATCCTCAATTTCTTGATACAAGAAATGATTATATGGGAATTTTTTTTCATACAATTTTTTTATTTTTTCATAAATAATGTTTTTAAAAGTATCAATATTGTCATTATTTAATGCAGAAATAAAAATTGCTTCATTGTTTGTTTTTGACATCCATGTGGATTCCCATTCCTTGATAGTGTAATTTTTTGATGTTTTTTCATATATCAAATCATCTTTATCATATGAATCTGGACTGTAATTATCAATTTTATTAAAAACCATTATTGATGGTTTTTTTTCACAATTTATTTCCAAAAGAATCGAGTTAACAGATTCTATATGTTCTTCAAAATTCGAATGAGATATATCTACAACATGAATTAATAAATCTGCCTCTTCAACTTCATCTAGTGTGCTCTTAAAAGATTCAATTAATTGTGTTGGTAACTTTCGAATGAATCCAACAGTATCACTTAATAAAAAAGGTAAATTTTTAATAACCACTTTTCTAACAGTTGTATCTAAAGTTGCAAAAAGCTTATTCTCAGCAAAAACCTGACTTTTAGATAATACATTCATTAGAGTAGATTTTCCTACATTAGTATATCCTACAATAGCTAATCTAATCAGATAACCTCTATTACCTCTCTGAATTGACATTTGTTTATCAATTACCTCAATTTTTTTCTTGAGTAATGAAATTTTATCCCTAACTATTCTTCTATCAGTTTCAATTTCTGTTTCACCAGGCCCTCTCATACCTATACCCCCTTTTTGTCTTTCTAAATGAGTCCATAAACCTTTTAACCTGGGTAATAAATACTCATATTGAGCCAACTCAACTTGTTTTTTTGCATAGCTTGTTTTAGCTCTTTGAGCAAAAATATCCAAAATCAAACCTGTTCTATCTAAAATTTTACACTTTAATTTTTCTTCAAT
>PACV01000019.1 GCA_002702875.1 Flavobacteriaceae bacterium | reverse complement strand
CATTACAAATCTTTAAATCTTGAATTTTATTAGTTAAGTGCAATTTATTTTTAACTGTTTTTTTTAATTCAGAATGTTTTATTTCACCAGTATTATCATTGAACTTTTTTAAACCTTCAATCCTGTCTCGATTCAAGTCCATTCCGTATACTTCAAATTTTTTTGCGAAAGAAACTGCTAGTGGAAGACCAACATAACCTAGACCAATTATTCCGATTCTAACTCTCATTTTTTTACTTTATAATAATTAAAATACCAATCAATAAATTTTCTAACTCCAAACTCAATACTGGTTTTAGGTTTAAATTTAAAATCTTTAAAAAGATCGGAAATGTCAGCATAAGTATCTTTTACATCTCCTGGTTGAATATCGTGATATTTAATTTTAAATTTTTTGTTTAAATATTTTTCAATTACATTAATAAAATCAACTAAATTGACTGGTTTACTATTACCAATATTATAAATTTTATGTGAATCTTCAATTGGATTTTGAATTATACGAAAAATACCTTCAATAATGTCATCTATGTAAGTGAAATCTCTTAACATATCTCCTTTATTGAACACTTTTATTTCTTGATTATTAATCAATGATTTAACGAACAAAAAAAGTGCCATATCAGGTCTACCCCAAGGACCATATACTGTAAAGAATCTCAATCCAACAGTTTTAATATTGTAAAGGTGAGAATATGAATGAGCAACAAGCTCATTAGATTTTTTAGTTGCACCATACAAGGAAACTGGAGTATCTGTTATATCTTTTGTGGAAAAAGGTAACTTTCTATTTGATCCATATACTGAGGAACTTGATGCATATAAAAAATTTTGAACTTTGAAATTTCTGCAACACTCAATAACATTTTGAAATCCCATAATGTTACTTTGAATATAAGCGTCTGGATTATTCAAAGAATATCTAACTCCTGCTTGGGCAGCCAAATTACATACTAAATCAGGTTTTTCATTTTTAAATATTGATTTCAAACTTTTATTATCTATTAAATCACATTTATAAAAAGTAAACTTTCCAAATTTAAATTTAATTGTATTTGACTTGTATTTAATACCTAACTCCTTAAGTCTATCGATTTTTAATTTAGTATCATAATAATTATTTAAGTTATCAATTCCAATAACTTCATAATTTTCAATTAATAACCTGTTAGCAAGATGGAATCCAATAAATCCAGCAGTTCCAGTAACTAAAATTTTCAAAATAAACTTTATATATTAATTTCAACTCTCAAAGATAATTTTTTTGACCTTATTAATAGTTAAGTTCAGCTAGTTTTAATAATATTATAGACAATAAATCTGAATTTAATTTATAAAAAATGTTATTTTTAAAACTATTTTAATAATTCTATGTTATTTGCCAATAACATTTTAAAACCAATATTTAATAATATTAAAAAATATCCTGAAAGGAATGCTTTCTTTATTTCAGAAAAATATTTTTCCTATAAAGACTTAGGGCTTGAAATAAATAAAATTAGATTCTATTTAAATTCATCAAAAATAAAAAGTAAGTTTTTTGGAATAGTTACCAACGATGACTTGCAAACATACGCTTCAATAATAGCTCTATGGTCTGAAGGGAAAGCATTTGTTCCAATTAACCCTAAAAATCCTTACAAGAGAAATAAAAAAATAATTAATACAATCAATTTAGATTATATTTTTGACACTAATCCTGAGAGTTTATATAAAATTTTGAAAGTTATAAATCCAACTAAATTAAAGCCCAATAATATTATTCTAAATGAGATGAGTTTTAATGATATAACTGATGATGAATTGTTAACATATATTCTTTTTACATCTGGAAGTACTGGTGAACCTAAGGGAGTTAAAATTAGCAGAAAAAATATTAGTTCTTTTTTTAAAAACTTCTGGGAATCAGGAATAAAAATTTCTAAACATGACAGGTGTTTACAATCTTTTGATTTGACTTTTGACGTCTCTATTCAATGTTTTATTGCTCCACTAATAAATGGTGCATGTATATATACAGTCCCTAATAATCAAATTAAATACAGTTACATATATAATTTATTAGAAAATCAAGAAATTACATTTGCTGTTTTAGTTCCCTCTTTACTAGGATACCTAAGGCCATATTTTTCAGAAATATTATTAAAAAATTTAAAAAATTGTATTATTACTGCGGAATCATGTTCAATTGATTTAGCTTTAGATTGGATAAATTGTATTCCTAATTGCAATTTGTTTAATTATTATGGTCCCACTGAATTAACAATATATTGTTCCAATTATAAAATAAACAAGAAAAAAATCACTTCTCATAATGGAATGTTATCAATTGGAAAATTATTTAAAAACCTTAAAAAAATTATTATTGATGAGAACGGAAATATTTTACCTAATGAAAAAAAAGGTGAACTTTGCATAAGTGGTGATCAAGTTTCACCTGGTTACTGGAACGATACAAAAAAAAATAATTCATCCTTTTTTGAAACAAGTTTTGAGGGTCTCAACAGAAGATTTTATAAAACAGGAGATATATGTTCAATAACAAAAGCCGATAACATAATTCTTCATGGCAGGATTGATTCTCAAATTAAAATTGATGGATACAGAATTGAAATTGGAGAAATTGAATTTATAAGCAGAGAGTATTTAAAAAACGTGAACATTGTTATTATTCCAAATAAAATAAATAACAACTATAAACTTACTGCTTTTATAGAATCAAAAAAAATTGATACAAAATTGTACATAGATTATTTACGTTCAAAGTTGCCAGCATATATGATACCCTCAAAAGTTAAATTATTAGAAAAATTACCACTAAATTCAAATGATAAAACAGACAAAATTGCTTTAAAAAAAATGTTAAATGATTGAAAAATTAAAAATTAAAAGAGCTAAAATAGAAGATATAGATTTTATAGTTGAATCTTTAATAGAAGCTGAAAAAAATAATACAAAAGTACTTAGCTATTCTACAATTTTTAATTTAAAAATATCAAAAGTAAAGGAAATTTTAAAGAAATCTTTAATGATGAATGTTGATGGATGTGAACTCTCAATAAGTAGCTATTTAATTGGATTTATCGAAAATAAACCAGTTGCTTCAATTGGAGCTTGGATTGAGGGAGCTGATGGAATCCCTTCATCAACTGTAAAAGGTAATCTGCTTTTCAAATCTTTACCAAAAAATTCTATTAAATATGCTAAAAGTATTTCTGATTTAACATCAAAATTATATACAGAATATATTAACAATTCGTTCTGTATTGGCATAGTTTATATTAAAAAAGGATATAGAGGGCATGGAATATTTAAAAAAATTTTCGAAATTCACTTGAATATTAAAAAAATAAAAGAGAAAAAAATAAATACATATGTTCACGTATTTTCAAATAATATTTCTGCAATAAAAACCTATAAAAAAAATGGTTTTGTTGTTATAAAAGAACTAAAATCCAATGATTTAAAAATAAAGAAATTTTTACCTTATAACATGAAACAAATACTAATCAAAAAGTTAACTGATGACTAAAAATAGTGTTCTTGTAAAATTAACTAATATTTTTAGAGAAATTTTTAATGATAGAGAAATAGTAATAAATAATAAAACGACTGCTCAGGATATAGATAATTGGGACTCTTTAACACATATGTTACTTATATCCAAAATTGAAGAGGAATTTGAAATTAAATTTAAATTAAAAGAATTAAATAATTTAAATAATGTTGGTAATTTGGTTGAGATAATCAATACAAAAATTTAAATAATGGTTTTTACCTCATTTGAGTTTATAATTTTCTTTTTATCTCTATCAATATTTTACTTTAGTATTTCTATAAAATACAGATGGAAATTACTTCTAATCTCTAGCTTATTTTTTTATGGTTTAATTAAGCCTATTTTTATTTTAATATTATTATTTATATCCATAACAATATATCTAGGCTCAATATTATTTGAAAAAATACATTTTGAAAAGTATAAGTTTTATAGTTTTATTATAATTCTATTAATTACTATAGCTCCACTATTATTTTTTAAATATTTTAATTCAATAAACCAATATATACTAACATTTTTTGAAAGAGCCCCTTCAAAAAATATTTTAAGTAATTCATGGTTAATACTACCAATTGGGATTTCATATTATACATTTATGGCTGTTGGTTATATAACTGATGTTTATAATGAAAAGATAAAAGCTGAAAAAAATTTATTTATGGTGATGTTATTCATTTCATTTTTTCCTCTAGTAATGTCAGGTCCAATTGAAAGAGCAGAAAAAATGTTTGATCAATTTAGAAATAAATTATTTTTTGACTATAAAAAAGTCATTTATGGTTTTCAAATGATCTTATGGGGAATGTTTTTAAAACTAGTTTTAGCTGATAATTTATCTTTATTTTTAAATCCTATTTTTGAAAATATTAATTATAGTAGTGGCAAAACAATCTTATTAGCAATATCACTGTATCCTTTTCAAATTTATGGAGATTTAGGGGGATACTCTCTGTTAGCAATTGGTTTTTCAAGTATTTTAGGGGTTCATGTTAGGATTAATTTTAAAAGACCATTTTTTTCCACTTCTATGTCAAATTTTTGGAGAAGATGGCATATATCTTTGATAAGTTGGATAACAGATTATATTTATACACCCATAACTTTTTTTCTTAGAAAAAATGGTTTATTTGGAATCATCTTGTCACTTCTTCTTACATTCCTTATTGCTGGTTTATGGCATGATGCAACTCTCCCGTTCGTTATTTGGGGTTTAATTCAAGGTGTTGTATTAAGCTTAGAAGCAATAACAAAATCAAGCAGATTAAAAATATTTAATAAAAATTCTTTAAATAATAATATTTTTTTCAAAGTATGTTGCTCAATTTTAGTTTACTTTATTTTTTCGTTTTCACTAATTTTTGGAGGTCCTTTTGAATCACTAAATGAATGTTTATTTGTTATTGAAAAAATTTTTTTAAATAATGAATCTTTTTCGTTTAGTAAAATAGAATTATTAAAATTGATTATTCTAATTTCATTAGTGTTGTTTTTAGAATTTAAACAGGAGTATTATCCAGAAAAATTAAAACTTTTTAGAAATAAAAATTTACTAATCAGATGGATCTCTTACTTATCAATTATACTCTTTATTGTTTTACTTGGTGTTTTTAGTAATGATAATTTTATATACTTTCAATTTTGAAAATAAATTCTAAATTTTTTAAAAAACTCTTTTTTTTTACTTTGATATCTTTTATTTCAATTGAGTGCTCAATTCGGATATTTAAATTAACAAATGATATTCCTCAAAGAGAAATTGATGAAAATGGTTTACAAACATATGTGGTTAACCAAACTGGATATTTTAATAATAATTTATGGAAAGTTAATGAATATGGATTTATTGGTTTAAAAGATGTCAATCATGATAATCAAATTTTAATAATTGGTGATTCAATGATAGAAAATATTATGAATCCTATTGAGTGTAATTTGGGTTATTATATAAAAAATCAAATGAAAGAAAAATATGGGGTTTTTGAAATTGGTAGATCTGGAATGACACTTATCGAGGCAATGGAATTTAAAAAAAAATATGAGACAATTATTAAACCAAAAAAAATAATTGTATTTATAAATGAAAATGATGTAGAGGAATCAATATCAGAAATTTCAAGACTTAGTGACAGACTTCAAATTAGTATTAAGAGTGGAGATTTAGAGAAAGTAAAAATTAAGTATCCTGTTTTAAAAAAAATTTTATACAATATTAAGACTATTTACTACTTATACATCAAAGGTTATTTTAGTGTAAATTTTTTAAAGTTTCAAACTAATAAAAAAGTTATGGAAACCAATTATGAAAAATTAGAAAAATTCTTTACAATACTTAAATTAAATTATGATCTTGAAAAGGTTACATTCTTGATCAATTCTAATGATCCAAATATTGAATTAATTGAGAGTGCACTCAAAAAAAATAAACTAATTAAATTTAAAACATTAGAAAATTGGTTTGTAAAAGGAGATGGTCATTGGAACTGTTTAGGCCATAAAAATGTATCAAATCTGATTGTTGAAAGACTTAACAATATTTATGCAAATTAAAACATACGATATATTTCATGAATATTGTAAAAGTAGCTCTCAAGTGAAAATTTCTTTTTTACAGTTTGATTTAAATTTTTAGATAATTTTAGTCTTAATTTATCATCATTTTTAAGTTTATAAATTGCTTTAATTAAATCTTTTTGATCAATTTCTTTAGGCTTAACTAATTCCTTAGTTTCAAAATTTACGACATAATCAGGGACAGGTACTGCATTTTTTTGTTTACTCTTAAATGTAATTTCATTTTTAGGATTCAATAAAATCCCATTTTTATTGTTAGTAATTATTTCAGGAATACCATCAACTTTAGATGCAATCACAGGTTTTGAACAAAAACCAGATTCGATGATAACATTACCTAATGGTTCTCTTATCGAAGGAACAACAATTACATCCATTTTTGAAATAAATTCTATTGGGTTTGACCTTCCCATAAAATTTATGTTTTCGTAACCATTAGCTCTAATTTTAAGATCTTTTTCAAGAACACCATCTCCAGCTATAAAAAATTTAATTTCCTTCATTTTTTTTGCTACATCAATTAAAATATGTACTCCTTTAGGTGTATCTAATCTACCTATAAATCCTATCGAAAAATGATCTGAATATTTTTTAAAATTTCCGTTTTTAAAACTCTCACTTAAAACACCATTATAAATTACCTTAATTTTATTTTTATCAACTTTGAATCTCTTAGTTAAAATAATTTTTGAAGCTTCTGAATTCGCTACTATTACATCTGCGTTTTCTGCATTTTTTTTTATTATTTTGATATCTTTTTTTGATGCATTCCAAGATGTCCCTCTTTCATGATAAATAATATTACTACATCTTAAAAACCTCAACAAATAATATATTCTCTTGCTTGACAGATTATTGTAAAGATGTATAATATAATTTTTTGAAATTAAAAAAAATAAGAATTTAATCATTTCATACAACGATTTACTAAAATTAGTATAGTATTTCTTTATTTGGATATAATAAGTGTCAACCTCATGCATTCCATAAATCTTATGATTAAATTCACTTTTATTTTTTAATAAACTAAATAATGAAATAAAAGATGATTGTATACCTCCAACAGCAGCAAATGTGACTTGGTGAATTATGGTTTTAGATTTCATTGCTTTTTATTTTTCCAAGAACCCCAATATATTTACTCTTAAATTTAAAAATTTTGTACTGTAAATTCGAACTTTGACAAATTTCATAAAAAAATTTGTCGTCTTGAACATCATCAAAAATTAAAATTGATTTATTAGATATTTTTTTCTTTATTAAGTTGTAGACATTCATTTTACCTTTATATGTTTTGTCAGAATCGTAATGAAAAATATCTATATGATTTATATTTGATATAAGTTTTGGTATATTGACCTCATCTCCCTCAATTTTTAATTCCCAATTAGGAAATTTTTTTTTGTCCACTAAAATTCCAATATAATTTTCGGGATTTTTAATTCTAAAATAAGGAAAGTCACTGCTGTAAAGTTTACCATATTTATTTTTTTTCAGAGCTTTTAAAATTGACAGAGAAGAAAATCCTGCTGCAACTCCAGTCTCCAAAACAACTTTCGGTTTAAAATATCTAACAAAAAAATATAATAACATATCGTTAGCACCACCACCTAATTTAACTTTAATATTTTTTAATCTATTATTAGCATAATCATTAATTTTTAAACTTTCCTTTTTAGTCTCAATAAATAATCTATGATTAATTTTTTTTAAAAATTTGCCAAGAGAGGATTTATTTGAATCTAACCAATTTTTATATTGATTTTTATCAAAATTATTTTTTGAAAATCTTCTAACAATTTTTTTTAAAATAACTATTGATCTTCCTTTTTTCAAAAATTGATTAAGAATATTTAAAATGATATTCATTTTCTATTTTTTTTTAGGAGATAAAATAGATGATATGGGAAAAACTCATTATGAAAAGATTTTTCAATTTTCATGTCTAATGAATTTATTATTTTTTTAAAGTCCCCTTTTGTAAAATTTTTGTCACCAACCTCCCACCAATGCGGATTATATTTATCTATTCTTTTTTTATATTCCTCTACAGGTCGTACTTTTTTAAATAGTCTCCCCCAGTTTAAATTTAGTTGTTTATTAAAATACCCAAATTTTCCAGGAAACAAATTCAACTTAATATTAAGTGAAATGTATCTTCCGCTGTATGGAACTGATATGTAAACATATTTATTAGACAAGTTCATCATTTTTTTTAAATTAGATTTAACTGATTCTAAAGGATTATGTTCTAAAACTTGAAAAGCACATACAATGTCATATTTGTTTTTGTCCCTATAATTTAAAATTGTAGATACATGGTCAGGAAAAAAAAGTTCTTCATTAAAATCAACACCGACATGTTTGATTTTAAAATGTTTGATTATAGCTGAAGTGCAACCCCTTCCAATGCCAAATTCTAACATTGAATTAATATTAGGATTTATTATTGCCTCTCTAGCTTGATAAAAAATAGATATAAATTGATTTTTTCTTTCTAATTTAAAATCATTAGAATAATATTTATACCATTTTGAATATTTATCTTTGAAATTTTTTTTCACTTTTCTTTAATTATTTTTTTTAAACTATTTATTTCTTTATAAATTCTTATATCCCGGTCATTTAGTTTTAAGACAATTTTTTTAATTTTCAATTTCTCAAAAAAAATTGCTGAGATGTTATTATCATAATGTTAATCAGTGTGAACTAATAACTCCTCAAAATCTTTATTATACTCTCTTTCAATTAACCTTAAAATTAAAGCAGCTTTTATGAATTGAGGTCTTGCTCCTACAACTGTTAAAGTTTTCGTTTTCATTTCAAGTTTCGATAATTTTTACAAAATCATTTTTATCTAATCTATAGGTTGAATTATCAAATTCATCAATTGCAATGTCATTATTAAAATTTAGAGTGTTTCCTGCCTTAGATACCCAGCCTATTCTTTTGGCTGGTACTCCAACCATTAGAGCATGTGGTTTAATGTTTTTTGTTATAACTGCTCCACTACCAATTAGTGAATATTCACCGATAGTGATTCCACATAATATTGTTGCATTAGCACCAATTGTACAACCTTTTTTTAAGGTGGTTTTTTTAAACTGATTTTTTCTATTAATAAATGATCTTGGATTGGTAATGTTTGTAAAAACCATTGAAGGTCCTAAAAAAACATCATCCTCGCATTTGACACCGTCATAGATGGATACATTGTTTTGAACCTTTACATTATTTCCTAAAATCACATTAGGACCCACAACACAGTTCTGTCCTATAGAACAATTTTTTCCAATTACTGAATCTTTCATTATGTGACAAAAATGCCAAATTTTTGATTTATCTCCAATAGATGCATCTTTGTGTATGTAGGACGATTCGTGGATAAAATATTTTTTCATAATTAATTAATTTTTTTAATGTAAGAATGACTATTTTTAAAATTATCTGAAATTTTTTGATTTCTTATTAATGAAACAGTTTTTATAGATTCATATGAATCAATGAGACCAAAACCCTCACCCTTTAGTATTTTTTCATAACTATAAAGATGCAGGTCTTTAAACCCTGATGAAAACTCAATTTCCTTATCTTCAGCCTTTAAACTTCTGTAAGTTTTTACTCCATCTTTTTTTAAATTTTCAGGAATATATTCTTGATTGATACTTAGAAACCATCTGACATTTGCATTTTTAAAATGCAAAATTCCAGCATGTGTATCTAATTTTTTTAAATGAACTTTACTTTCTATTACGGGACCAAATACCCAATTAAGCATATCAAAAAAATGTATCCCAATATTTGAAGAAATCCCTCCACTTTTTGCATCATCTCCTTTCCAGCTGATAAAATACCATTTTCCTCTTGATGTAATATAAGTTAGATCAATTTCAAAAATTTTTTTTGGATTTTTGATTAAATCATTTAATACTTTTTTTTTGAACTTTATTACTGATGGGTGAAGTCTTAATTGAAGAATAGTATTTACTTTTTTCCCGGTTTCTTTTTCAACTAAAATTAGTTGCTCAACATTATGAGGATTTAAAACCAAAGGTTTTTCGCAAATTATATCACAATTATTTTTTAATCCAAATCTAATATGCGAATCGTGTAAATAATTTGGTGAAGTTATTGATAAAAAATCTAATTTTTTGCCTGAATATCTTAGCTTATTTATATATCTATCAAATCTTTCAAACTCTTTAAAATAAGACGCATTTGGAAAATACTTATCTAAAATACCAATTCCATCGTATGGATCAAATGCAGCTACTAAATTATTATTAGTTTTACTTATAGCTTCCATGTGCCTTGGTGCAATATAACCAGAAGCTCCTATTAAAGCAAAGTTTTTCATTTTACAAATTTAATATTAGTTTAAATTAAAATTCTTGAGATAGTTTTTTGACAACCAAGAAAATGCATTTCTTGGTTTTTTAAAAATATCTTTTAATATTTCCTTATAACTTGTTGAACATATAATTAATGTTGGATCTATCCAATATCTAAATACAGAAGTATCAAAATGATGCCATAATTTTTTTCCAATAGATCCAATTAAACCAAAAGGCAATTTGAAAATAAATCTTATTGGAATAATCCATTTTGGATTTATTTTATAACTATTTACAGGTAAACTATTACACCATACTCCCCCAAAATTATTTCTTTTTAACATATCTAAATACATCATTTGTTTATATTTAAATTTAGATGGTACTTTTTTCCAAAAAAATATATATTCATCGTCCCATAACGGTAATTTCCAATCATAATCATAAAATTCGTAGATTCTTTGACCTGAAATGACGTATTTTGACTGTCTATCAATAAACTCAGAATACTCATAAAAAAGGTGTGCATTTTCTAAATTTAAATTATTACAATGTTTTGTAATTGAATTCCATAATTGATTTTTGATTTCTTTTATATTTTTTTTTGTTTTCAAATAACCCCACAAAGAGAAATGTTTATCAATTAACTGATCCAAAATTAAGTCGCTAAGAACTTTATTTTTATTAAACTTTGACAGATTTTCATAAAGCTTATTGATATGGCATCCTGACAAAAAATCTCCTGAATTTCCATTAACAAAAACACAATCTTTATCAATAAATTTTTTTTCTTTTAAAAAGTTAAAAGTTGAAATGCTCTGTATAAAAGGGATTGCTGAATGATTTTCAGAAAACTTCAAAAAATCTTTGTAATCATTTGAATTATAAAATTTTCTTTCACTATTATGAGTTAATGGCACAAAAATCCATTCGTAATTTAGTTTTTTTGCTATAGATTTTGAAACTTCAGATTCAAAATTCCCTCTTTGACCGTAAGAATAACATTTGACGTTTTTTGCTCCGAGGTGAAATAAAATTGAAACAACTAACCTTGAATCATTTCCAGCGCTTAACGGAACTACAATTTGACGACTACCGACTTGTCTTAATAATCTTCTGAAAATTAATAAAGTAATGTCAGTAAGCTCCTCCAATAAAGAATCGTAGTTTTTTTTACTTAATTTACCAAAATATGAAAAATAAGTGTTCTTAATAATTGTGTCATTTTCAATTAAAATATATTCACCAGCAACAGGTGTAATTAAATTTGAGTAAATTGATTTTGATCCAATAGTAAAACCACCCATTGATATTTCTCTTACGGAATCTTTGTTGATTTTTTTAATAAAATTTTTACTTTTTACTAATGAATTTGATGAATCGCTTACATGTATATGACCGTCAATTTTTGATAAATGAAGTGGCGTACTTCTAATTCTATCTATTGCTATCAAGCAGTAATTTTTATTAATAAAAATAAACGCAAAATGACCGTCTAGCGTTTTCAAAAAATTTTTAATTTTTGGTTTTTTAATTCTATTTAGACTATTAAGCACCTGATCTATTTTGTGCGAATTAAAGGATCCTTTTATCCACAACTTACAATTTGAAATTTTGTAAAATTGCCAAAATTTACTCTTATTTATTTTAATTTTAATTTCCATCAATTAAATTTAGTATTAGTTTAGAACCTATTGATCCTGCGTATTTTTTTGACGATAGAAAATATTTATCATCATAATTTTTTCTGTAAATCTCTTTCTCATTCCATTTTCTTATAATATCTTCATAAGGAAGATTTAAAAAATCAGTTAATTGCTTTTTCCAGCCCACTTTGTCATAATTAAAAAAGAAAAAGGAATCTTTAAATGCTTTTTTCACGTTTTCATTTTCTAATGGTTCGTAAAAATCTGAATCTAAAAAAATTAGAGGTACATTAGCTCCAATACACCACTCAAGGGTACTTTCCGAGGACTGAGTTATTATAATATCAGCTATTGACCTTACATATCTGAAGTCTTCCTCTCCTTTAAAAATTTTTATATTTTCAAATTTTTTTATGTAATTATTTAAAATCTCATTTTTATCCATTAAATATTGCATAGTTGGGTATGATTTGTAAATGACATTTTTATTAATTTTACCAAGTGTTGAAAGTAAGGACAACTCATCATTAAATATTTCTGGATTTGTTTTTGTATAAGGAAAATATTTGCCTGGATTTAGCTCAATATTATGAGAAATATAAAATACATTTATTCCACTTAAATTAAACTTCTTTTTCAATACAAATTTTTTAAAAGATCTATATTTCAATATTTTGGGAAATTGAGGTGCTCCAACTACATCAAGTTTTAAGTTTGAGTTTTTATTTTTTTTATGTGTTATTTTGGAAGCTTTTGAATAACAAAGGAGCCTATTTGATGTAAGTGATTCATTTGCAAAAAAATATTGTAGTGAAT
>PACV01000018.1 GCA_002702875.1 Flavobacteriaceae bacterium | reverse complement strand
TTAAAATTGCTATGAATGAAACTAAGATTTTTCTCATAATGTAAAGCCAATCAAAAGATTTCTAAAAAGTTCGAAATAAGGACGCTTAGGTCCACCAAAGCGGAATCCATCTCATTTTGAGACAGTGTTCCGCTTTTTTTAGTCTTAATTTATTTTTTTTGAAATTATTAATTTTTTAGCATAGTTCTCATCTTTTACCCCAATCACATTCGAAGATTTACCTTTGTAGTTTTCAAAAAAGAGACATATTATTTCAATAACTCCAGGATAGCTATTTTGTAAATCTATTTTATTATCGATTTTATATAATGGCGATGATTTATGAATAAAAATTACTTTATCATCTATTTCACCATTATCAATGGTTTTAACAACTGCAATTGGCTTCGCAAAAATAGTATCTGACATATTTAGTTTTTCACCAATAACAACTGCATCTAAAGGGTCTGAGTCAAATTTGTTAAAAGTGTTTAATATAAAACCATAATTAAAAGGATAGGGCATATAATTAATTGACCTAGGCTTAAGATTTTCAAAGTCTTGTTCTAATTTTCCAGACTTAAAGTTATATTCCCATTTTTCTATAGTTCCTTGTGTTATTTCAATCTTAATAGGGTATTCATTTGTATATGTACTTGACTGAAATATAAAAAGTATAATTAAAGTGCTAATTATGGAATTTATCATTTATCAAATTTAGCAGTCACACATTAAATTTACAACTACTCAAATTAATAAAATCTTAAATAATACAACATCACCTTAACATTTCTTTTTCCTAAACCAAACACATACTTAACCCTTTTTTATTTTTAACACAACATAGAGCTAATTACAATAGCATTTATTTGTAATGTGTTTATACTTTACAATATCATACTGTTATTTTTTACAAATCCTTTAATTCTGATTGAAAAAAAACCATCAAACGTTAAAGAATCTTCAGCAATTTTTTGGGAAAATAAAAATTTATATGTTTTGGGTGACTCTGGTCAGCTGTTGATAAGTGACAATAAAACATCATCTTATTTCGCACTTGATTTTGAGGATTCTGAAGGAATTTATGTTAACGACGAACATATTTTTGTTATAGAAGAAAGAAGTAGAAAAGTTGTTATACTAAAAAAGGAGACTTTAAAAAAAATAGCTGAAAAGCATATCCCTTTTTCGGGCAGATTAAACAGAGGCTTTGAGGGAATAACTTACAACACCAACTCAAAAGAGTTCTTAGTCATTACAGAAGAAAACCCTTGTCAAATTATAAGATTAGACAAAGACTTCAATGTAATAGCTTATCATGATTTACAAATTTCAGAAGCATCAGATTTAGCTTTTTTTAAAAATGATATTTGGGTAATAAGTGATGTTAACGCAACCATATACAAGTTAGATTCTAATAATTTTAATGTTAAAGAGAGTTGGGCTATCAATGTTTTAAATCCTGAAGGAATCACCTTTTCCGAAAATCAAATGATCGTTGTGAGTGATAATCTTGAAAAAATTTATTACTATGAAATCCCTCAATAACGACATATCATCTTTTCTTAATTTTCGCAATAATAAGCTTGATTCCAGTTTGGTGTTTTTTACTACAAACAGAAAATTGACTGTGTTTCATGTTTTGTTAACTCTGTTCTTAACTTTTTTTGTCGTTAATGCAAATGCTCAATATTCACTTAATAAATCATATGATAATATTGAAATAAGAGGAAATATTACTCCTTTTTATAAGTTTAGGATATATCCTGAAAGCGATTCTTTATCCTTAATTAAGCAGCATAAAAATATAATGCGCTTAAAGGACGCTAGAATAAGACTAAAAGGAAGCTCAATGAAAAAGTTTTTTGAATACGAACTCCATCTTGATTTTGCAAACCTAATTGACGGCACATCAAATCAGCCTAAAATGCCTGTTTTAGATGGGTATGTTACACTCAATCATCATATTGAAACAACATTAGGTTATACAAAAATTCCATTTTCAAGAGAAAGTATGACAGCTATAATTTATTCTCCCTTCTTAAAGAGGTCCATGATTATTGATGAAGGACAGTCAAGGCGAGATGTTGGCTTACATTTACAAAAGGGAATTTTGTCTGATAAAATCAAATTTTACGCTTCTTATGTAAATGGTCTACCTGAAATCTCAAAACAACAAGACGACAGTTTGGGAAATGAGCTAATTACAAGATTAGAAATGTCATGGCCTTCAAAAATGAAACATAGAGGTGTTGATGTTGCTAAATCTCCTATTCCTGTTTTTTCTTTAGGTACCGCATATCGTTATTCTCACAAAGGAAAAAACTGGGATGCAGATGATGAAACAATTTGGACTGGAATAGATGGAGTCAAACAATCTTTAACTACTGATTTTGCTATTAATTACAGAGGAATACAATTATTAATTGAAAGAAATCATATAAGTTATGACTATGACGACTTATATATTGGCACAGCTGAAATTGATGCTGTAATAGCATCAAATCCGTCTTATAATCCTCCATGGCCTGATTACCCTTTTGTTTTACCTGAAAATCAATATACAACAGGATATTTAATGCAATTAACATATTACCTAAAGAAATTTAACTCTGTTTTTTCTCTAAGGTATGATCAGGCAAATATCAATTATTCAAAAAATTCTGAGCATCAAAATTTTATGAAAGGTAAAATAGAAGACACGTTTGCTTTTGCATATAATTACAGATTGAACAATCATCTTTCAGTACTCAAAGTTCAAATTGGAAAAACAATCTTTTCAGGAACAGATATATATGGTGCTGATTTAGATTATTCAAAGAGACCTTCAATGCTCGAAATTAGATTAGGCTTTCAATATATAATTGGATAAATTTTAAAATAATGAATAAAATATTTCACATAAGTTTTTTGCTTTTTTCTTTTAACACTTTAAGTGCGCAAATAGTTATTTCAGAATTTTTGTATAATGACCCTGGTTATGGTATAGATAGTATAGAGTTTATTGAACTTTATAATCATACAAATACTTCAATTGACCTTACTGATTATACTTTTACTGATGGGGTTACCTTCACCTTTCCTAATTTTACACTGCAGGCGGAAAGCTATATTGTAATTTGCAAATTTCCAGATGTAATGAATAAAGTATTTGGAATAAATTATTCACAAATGTTTGCTTGGTCTGATCAAGGGTCAATTGCATTAAACAATAGCGGGGAAATCTTACAGTTTTCAGACAATATGGGCAATATAATTGATGAAGTTGAATATTCTGCTGATATGAATTGGTATTCGGCTCAAACAGATGGATGGGGCTGGGCACTGGAAATATGCGATCCTTTGATTGATAATTCTATTGGACAAAACTGGCAACCTTCAATATCAACCCCTTATCAATATACAGGAGAAGACCCTTTTATTACTGGGCTTCTTACAGAATTTGATGTTTTTGCAACTCCAGGTTATGGTTGTTTTGATTCGGGCACTAATCTATCTACCCCAAACTCATCAGCTTTTTCTATTAAGTATATTAGTACAAATTTTATAGAAATTGATAAAGATGTCAAGATATATAATTTAAACGGCAAACTCATAGTATCAAATTTTAGAGGAATTATCAATACCTCGACCTGGCCTAAAGGAATGTATTTGTTCATGACTTCCGAAAGCGCACAAAAAGTATTGATATACTAGATTAACTGTGAAACATTTTTTATTATTCATATTTATTCTTTTTGGTTCACCCTCATTCTCCCAATATTGCAATTCTAATTCAACATTAGCTGCATTTTGTTCTACCTCGGATGTATCTTTAAATACAATTTCAAATACTACTTCAGGCTGTAATACATATTCAGATTTTTCTTTTTTGAATACGGAATTGATTATAAATCAGAACTATCAACTTACAATTGAGCTTGAAAACTGCCAGGGCTTTACAGCTCCTAAAACCTCAAAAGTATATATTGATTGGAATGCGGATAAGATTTTTCAAGACAGCGAAACAGTTTTAGATATTAACGCTACACTGCCACCAAATGTTAATTTAAATAGTTTTTCAGCCAATATTACAGTCCCTTCATTCGCTGTTAAAGATACTGTTTTGATGAGAGTGGTTACAATGTGGTCAGTTATATACGATCAAACAAACATTTCTTGTGGAGTTTATGGCTGGGGTGAGACAGAAGATTATTCAATTATAATCAAGGGCATAATTGATAGTGTCACAACAACCCCCCTGGCTTGCTATGGTGACTCTAGTGGATCAATTATTATAAATAGTAATAATAATAATTTAAGATTTTCGATAGATAATGGAATAAGCTGGCAATCAAACCCATTATTTAGCAACTTAACTTCCGGATTATATAACATAATTGTTGAAGACACGATAAATCAACAAGTAGAATCATATGATTATAACCCTGTTCAAATTACTAGTCCTAACCCATACAGCACTTCAATATCTACAATTAATCCAACTTGTTTTAATGAAGGAAACGGTGAGATTTTTACCACTGTGTTAGGTGCCACACCACCGTATTTTTTTACGTACGAAGATTTTAATGGAGGTACTTACAATACTAACCCTATCAATAATGTTTATGCTGGTTTTTATTCTTTAGAGATATACGATGCTAATAATTGTTTTTTTTCTGAAGATAGTATCATACTGAATGATCCGCCTGAGTTAATCTTCGACTCAGTTAATATAAGTCAATTTAGTGGATATAATATCAGTTGTAATGGAGCTAGTGATGGACAGATCTCAGTTTTTGTTAATGGAGGAACTAGCCCATATTTATATAATTGGTCTAATACCTCCAATTCATTGCCTTTAAATGAAAACCTTTTTGCCAGTGTTTATTCACTTACTGTTATTGATGATAATCTATGTATGAGAGATACTATAATTGAATTAGTTGAACCAGAACCGATAACTGTAGACCAAACTATTACACCCTTAGGGTGCGAAAATATAAACGACGGATCTGTTTCTTTAACTATAAATGGAGGATCACAAAATTATACATGTAATTTATTTCATTTAGATAATGACACATTACTCAATCAAAACTCTGCCTCTGGATTTATACAATTTCTAGATTTATCAGTAGGCAACTATGAACTAGAAATTTTAGATGAAAATCAATGTGAGTTTCTTGATTCTTTTAATATTGAAAATCCACTTTTAGAATTGACTGGTATAAATTTAAGCTGTTACGAATCAGAAGATGGAGAAATTCTATTTAGTGTGTTAAACACTAATGAAATTTTTAGTTTGAACTCTCCTTCAACTATTAATAATTTAAGTGCCGGAGATTATTATTTCAACATAGAAAGTGCTAGTGGTTGCTATTTTGATTCACTTATCACCCTAACTCAACCATCAATACTTAGTGTTTCACAAAATGTAGAAATTGTTTGTGATGACAACGAATTATCTACTGTGAAAATTGAGGCAGGAGGCGGCACCCCTCCTTATAGTATTTTTTGGGATAACTCAGATACTACCTTTACAAACGAACTGTTTCCAGGTTCTTATCAATTTACAATTAGAGATTCCAATAACTGTGAATACATAGAAGATGTCATTGTCAAAGAACCATCGTATATATTTATCGATTATGATTATGTTACTCCATCATGTCAGTATAATTGGGATGGCGAACTAACTTTAATAACTACTGGCGGTTACAGGCCATACAGATATAGATGGCAAAATATTGATTCATTAGAAACTGATAGTCAGTTGACTGGATTAAATTCACGCAGATATGAGGTTTTTGTGATTGACAGCGCTGACTGTAAATCAAATCTATACCATATTGATTTACCTCACGTGTACAATGATTGTTTTTTCATTCCAAATGCTTTTACTCCAAACGGAGATGGCGTAAATGATATTTTCATAATTGATGGAATATACTCAAAAACCGAAGTAAGTTTAACTATTTTCAATTCTTTAGGAGCTAAAATAATTGACAATTCCTTAACACTCAAATGGGACGGTAAATTTAAAGGGAAACTAGTTCCTACGGGATTGTACAGCTATTTAATAAGATTTGACAATCAATATTTAACGGGACAAGTCACCTTACTGAATTAACATTAATTTCTTATAAACCTAAAAGAAATTAAATTTTAACATAATTATCTCTTAACCAAACTATTATTTGAATTTTTCATTATTGCTTCGTCTTAACTAAAAATTTTTAAAATGAAACGAATTCTACTTTCATTAATTTGTTTTTTAACAATTAATGTTCATGCACAGATTCCAATCATTACACAAGGATTTGAGGCTGCTGACCCATGGAGTTACACTCCATATCCAGCATTCTTTGATTTTTCAGCTAATGGGGATATCTGGACAACCACAACTGCTCAGCAAACAATGACTGCAGCTAGTGGGGCTAATTTTTTAGGTTTTCAAGATTTAGAAAACCCAAATGGTAACCCCCCTTATAATGGAAATTATTGGCATTATATAACAATGATGACAATGCCAATACCTCAGCCCTCACCAGGAGATTTAAAATTATCATTTAAGTATTTCTCTCATGAGTTGGACGGCTCAGACTACATGGCATATGAAGTGCAATTAAACAACGATACCACATGGCACAGCAATTGGGTATCGTTTATTGATACTACGTATGCTTTTTCAGAGTTTTTAGATAAAAATACTGGAGCATGGGTTACACATGTTGTCGATCTTCCAGACACAGTAAATTTTGTTCGACTTCGACTTGGAGCAAAACAAAATGGAGGTAATGATTGGGGTGGATTTGATGATATTCAACTATTCTTTTCAACTGGAGATCTTACACCCCCATCTATTACATCTGTTGATATTATCAACGATTTAACTATTAATGTTAATTTTGACGAGTCAGTAACGGGTGCTAACATCGATGTTCCTGGATATTCTGTTGCAAGTTCTTTACTAAACCAGTCAGCCAATGCAATGACTGTTAATTTATCAACTCCTTTAGTTGATGGAGACTATTTTGATCTGATTGTTTCTAATTTTTCAGATTCTCTTGGAAATATATCACAAGTTGATACTTTTCAAAACCTAGTTCATAATGATCATATTGGGAATCTTGTAATTACAGAAATCAATTATAACGATCCTGGTAATTATGATAATCTTGAATATTTTGAGATATATAATAATGGCTCAACTTCATATCCTTTAGGAGGTCTTGAATTTAATGAGGGAATTTCAATTACGTTTCCTGAATTTATTTTAGAACCCGATAGCTTTGCGATAATTGCTAAGGCAGCCTTTTTTATGAGTGCAGATTGTGGAGCTCTACCTTATGGCTGTGGATTCCAAACATATTTTGGTTTTGCTCCGGACTTTGAGATGGGGTCAGGATCTCTTTCAAATGGAGGAGAAGATTTAGTGTGTTTAAACACGGTTGGAGATACTATTATGTATGTAGATTATGATGATGCAAACGGTTGGCCAACAAGTGCAGATGGAGGTGGATATTCGATTACACTTTGCGATCCTAATGCAGACGCAAATGATCCAGCAAACTGGAGTTTGGCTGGATCTGTTATACCTGCATCAGACCCATCATCATCAACCCTTACTGCTCTAGGTCTTGCCTCATACCCAGAGTATTATGCAAATCCTGGCTCAGCATGTCCTATTGGAGATATTGTGCCTCCTGCGATTGCTAATTACTATGTATACAACGCAGACACTATTATTGTTGTATTTAATGAGTTAATTGCCAATTCTGGTACAATTAGCGGTGTAAATGTCAACACAACTATTATTCAAAATGATACGCTTGTTATTGCGTTATCTTCATCTCTATTAGTAGGGCAATCATATATTCTAACGATAGACGCAACAGAAGATTTTTCATCAAATGCTATGAGTTCTAATGATATAGAAGTATTTTTTAATAACACCATAGCTAACTTGCTTATTACAGAGATAAT
Organism: Flavobacteriaceae bacterium; assembly: GCA_002702875.1. GTDB lineage: Bacteria > Bacteroidota > Bacteroidia > Flavobacteriales > Flavobacteriaceae > TMED220. Next base: position 1,310 of record PACV01000018.1, on the reverse strand, counting down.
GTATGATGATCCTGGTTACTATGACAATCTCGAATTCATCGAAGTTTTAAACAACGAAGCTTTTGATGTTGAGTTAGGTGGTTTAGTCTTTACTGATGGCTTTGATTATACATTCCCTCAAGCCACTCTTTTAGCAGGAGAAAGAATAATAGTTTCTCGAACTCCATACACTGGTACTTCTGGCGGTTGTGATACTTTGCCTTATGGCTGTGGATTTCAAACATTTTTTGGTGTTGCGCCAGATTATGAATGGGATCATTTAACATCTAGCCTTTCAGGAGCAGAAGATATTACAATTGAAAACACTGAAGGGACTGTTCTAGCATATGTTAATTATAACAATATCTCACCTTGGCCAAATGCTTATGGAAATGGACACTCAATACAATTTTGTGATTTATCTTCAAACAACAATGATGCCACTAATTGGACTTTAAGTTCTACAAGTCAAGGTATTTATACAGGTACAGCAGGAAGCGATGTGCCAACTGAAATTTTTGCTAACCCAGGCACGAATGGTTGTATTTTAGGTTGTATAGACCCGATTGCAACAAATTATGATTCTGCTGCACAAACTGATGATGGATCATGTGTCTATCCTGCAATTGTTGATGGATGCACAGACTCTACAGCATATAATTACAATCCTATCGCAACTAATGATGATGGGTCTTGTATTTTTGTGCAGGGTTGTGTTTTAGGAACTGTTTATGTTTCTGAAGCTCATGGTTCAGGATCACCTGAGGACTACATTGAAGTCCATAATCAGGGAGCTACAGACTGTTCATTGGTTGGGTTTAAATTAGATGATGCTCAGCCTGCTACAGACTATACATTTGGTCTTGATGCTATTATCCCTGCTGGAGGATATTGGTTAGGTTATGAAGATATGGCTACTTCATCTATTTACGATGCATCAGGTTCCTTGATAAATTCTTCTATTGTTGGTTCTTTCTCTTCAGGATTGAGCTCTGGAGGAGATATTGTTAATTTTGAAGACCCAAATGCTAATTCAATTGTTGCTAACCTAGGAAGTTCAACTCCCGGTGGATTAGCACATGCTTTTGATTCAACAGGATCATTTGTATGTATGACAAATCCAACACCAGGTTCTGCAAATGATCCTTGCGCAGTGTTGGGTTGTACAGATATTACAGCAGATAATTATGATCCATCTGCTACTTTTGATAACGGTACTTGTACTTATAGTGTAGCACCTATGGTTAACCTATTTTTCTCTGAAGCTGCTGAGGGTGGTGGTAATAATAAATATTTAGAGATTTACAACCCTACTTCAGATACTGTTTCGT
>PACV01000017.1 GCA_002702875.1 Flavobacteriaceae bacterium | reverse complement strand
TAAATAAATATTTTATCTTTATAGAAATTCAAAATTAATAAAAATGACTGCAAAACAACTTAAAGGAAGATTTATAAGAAAAGTAATGATGCACATGCTGTTCCAAATTGGTGGTGCCGTAGTAATTATAGGTGCATTATTTAAAATTCTACATTTGGAGATTGGTCCACTAACAGGGGGTGTAGTTCTTGGTTTAGGGCTAGGAACTGAAGCCATAATTTTTTTGATTGGTGGTTTAATGTTAGATGATGTAAGAGAAGAGCAGGCTGAATATGAAGCTTATCTTACAAAAGGAGGAGCAACAGCAGGAGGAGGTAGTAAAGATGAAGGTTTATCTGAAAAAATTGATTCTCTTTTAAAAGAGGCTAAAATGGATGTAACCTTAATTAACAGTTTAACTAGAAGCATCAAGAATCTAGAATCGTCAGCTCAAGCATTAACTCCAGCCTCTGAAGCTGCAAGTTCATCACAAAACTATGCTGATCAACTAGAGAAGGCGACCAGTCAACTTAAGGAACTAAATGCATTATATTCTCAACAAGCCAAGGATGCAAGTTCTCACAGTGCTTACAATCAACAGGTAGCTGAAAATGCCGAACAATTGAAGGTTCAAATGGAATCCCTATCCCAAAATCTTGCTTCTATTAATCAAGTTTACAAGGGAATGTTATCTGCTATGAACAAAAATTAATTACAAATGGCAGGAGCAAAAGAAACACCACGTAATAAATTAATTGCTTTAATGTATTTGGTTTTTATTACCATGCTTGCATTAAATGTTAGTAAAGAAGTTTTAGTAGGTTTTGGTCAAATGTTTCATAAGATTAACAACGCTAAAGCTAAGGTTAGTGAAAGTAATGAAATTTATTACTCTAAAATCGAAACAAATGCCAAAGAGAAAGAAGGCAAATGGATAGGTCATAATGAAACAGCAAACAAAATTCGAGCTAAATCAAACGAATTTCACGATTACATTCAATCTATAAAAGATCAAATAACAGAAAAACAAAGAGTTGACAATGAAGACCCTGAGCTATTAGCATTTGAAAAAATGGACAAAGGTGAAGAACTAGATATTTTATGGTTTAGAGATGGCAGAGAAGAGGAATCGCAAAAGTTTATTGATAATATTATGTCATACAAAGCTGAAGTTTTACAAGTTTTTGCAAGTCAATACCCATCATATACTCAGCAGGTCGAGGACAGGTTTTATATTGGAGAAGGTCCAGATTGGATTGTCAGAAATAAAGAAGGTCAAGAACAACCCTGGCTTAAATATAACTATGAAGGTTTTCCTTTAATATCATCTTTAGCAAAGTTGACTATGATGCAAAATGATATTAGGTTAACTGAAAGCGACGTTCTAACAACTTTATTAGGTAAGGAACTAGAACTCGAATCAGGAGTTACTGAGTCAAATTACATAACATTATTGAAGACTGAAAAAGGAGCCTATTATCAAGGAGAAAATTTTGATGGAAGTGTTATACTTGGAAGAAAAGGTGGTGCACAGAATCCAAATCGTGTTGAATTAACTCTTGATGGAAGAGAGCTTGACGAATCTGAATATGAGCTAATTCCAGGTGGGATTAAACTAGATATAGCTGCTGGATCTCCAGGTGATAAAGAAATTAAAGGGGAGTTGATTTTTTTAAATGATGGTGTTGAATCAAGAATCCCAGTTGATCAAACTTTTTCTGTAATATCAAAACCAAATTCAGCGGTAATTTCTGCTGACAAGATGAATGTAGTTTACAGAGGTGTTGATAATCCAATGACTATTTCCATTCCTGGTATACCAGATAATAAAGTCAGAGCTTCTGCTCCTGGATTAAAAAAAGGAAGAGGGAGTAAGTATGTAATGAATCCTGGAAGAGGTAAAACAGTTAAGATTGTTGCTACAGGTACTTTACCTGACGGTAAATCTATTTCTACCGCTACTACATACAGGATAAAAAATCTTCCACCTCCAACTGGAACTGTTAGAGGCGAATTTGGATCTTTTAAAATTGCAAAGTCAAGTTTAGCTCAGTCAACCGTTGGTGCAACTTTTCTTGATTTTGACTTTGATTTAGATGTCCGAACTGTTGCTTTCAAATTAAAAGTACCTGGAAGACCAGCAATTCAGTGCTCTGGAAGTAAATTAAATGCTAAAGCAATTGCTGCAGTTAGAAGAACACCAGCTGGTCAGGATGTTAAGATTTTTGATATTCAAGTCAAAAATCCTAAAAATCCCGCATATAATTTTTCAAAAGTATCACCTGTAATATGTGAATTAACAAATTAATTTTAAATGATCTATAGACTTCTTTTTATAATTTTAGTTGTTTTTTTTATCAATCTTCCAGAAGTTAATTCTCAGGCTAATCTGTTAAATGCCAGAGTTCCACAAGACGTTGGAAGATTAAGTGATGATCAAAAAAAAGCAAGTACACAAGATCCTTTAAGTTATGGTTTTGTAGATGATAGAGATATTTTGTGGTCTAAAACTGTATGGGAAAGAATTGATGTTGATGAAAGAATAAATTTTCCTTATTACTATCCTACGGATACATTTAAATTATCATCAGGAAGAAGATCTCTTTTTCATACTCTAGTAAAAGCTTTGAGAAGTCAAAATATCAAGGAAGTTTATGAGGATGATGCTTTTAAAGTAAAGTTGACATATAAAGAAGTAATGAATAACTTAAAAGGTTTGAAAATTACTCCTGGTGGAATCAATCAGTTAAATGATCAATTGATAGAAATCAAATTAAGTGAGGATGGATCGATTGACAGAAATTACATTTATACTCTTATTGATGAAGGGTTTTTAGACAGACAATTTGTTGAGGAACCTGAAATAACCGCCCAAGAAATTGAAGAATATAGGATTAAAGGGACTTGGTACTTCAATAAGAGGTTAGGTGAATTAAAGTATCGTTTATTGGGAATTGCCCCTGTTGCATACGATTTGTCAGATGATCCAGAATTAATTCCTCTTTTTTGGATATGGTTTCCTGATGCTAGGAAAAGTTTAAACGAGTCTAAAGTTTTTAATGAGGGAAATTCATCTAAACCAATTACATTTGATGCGATGTTAAATTCAAGAAGGTTTAGTGCTTTTATATATAAAGAAGAAAATATATATCAAGATAGAGAAGTTAAAGAGTACATTAAAGAGGACGCACTTCGAGAGTTGTTGGAATCTGATCGCATCAAAAATGATATATTAAATTACGAACTTGATTTATGGAATAACTGATTTTTTTAAAAAATCACTTAAATAATTCATTCCAATTTTAGGATTTGCTCCCTCTCTCATTGATACAATTGCTCCTATTGCACAAGCTCTTGATAAACTTAGCATTGGATCAACGCCTTTTTTTAATTCAGAAATTAGCATAGCTAAAAAAGAATCACCCGAACCAACTGTATCTTTAGTTTTCACTTTGAATCCTTTATTGTAATAATATTTATCATTAGTATATAATATGGCACCTTGGCTTCCCCTGCTAACGCAAATATTTTTTGTTTTTGAGTATGAGGAAATAAAAGTTATCATATCCTCTATTGTTTTACTTTTACATCCTAATTCGTGACAAATTAAATTAATTTCTTCTTCATTAAATTTTATGAAATTAGATTTATTCATCAATCTAATTATACTTTCAATTTTGAAATGAGGAGGCCTTAAATTAACATCAAAAATCTTGTATTTAGCTATCTCTAATAATTTGTTAAGACAGTTAGCAGACGTTTCAGATCTTGAGGAGAGACTTCCAAAAAAAAATAAATCACAATTTTTGACTAACTTCTCTAATAAGTATGAATTTTGAATAAAATCCCATGCAACAGGATATTTAATTGAATATTTTACATCACTTTTATCCTCAAATTTTATATCAACCAATCCTGTTGGATATTTCCTTGATACAGAAATTGTATCTATTGAAATTTTATTAATTGATAAATATTTTAAAATATCATTTCCATTTTTGTCATTTCCAATACTACTAATAATATTGCAATCATGCCCAAATGATTTCATTCTTAAAATAAGATTGAGAGGAGCACCGCCTATCACTTTATAATTTGGAAATATGTCCCATAAAATTTCTCCAAAACTTACAGCTTTTAATTTCATTTATGAAGAAAGCTTTTTTGTTAATTCCTCTAAAGAAACACCTTTAGTTTCTGGCATAAGGAATCTCACAAATAGTAGTTGAAAAACCATCATTACCGCAAAGAATAAAAAAACAAAACCTGGATTTTCAAATGATGCTAAAGCTGAGGGCATAAATAATGTAATTATAGCTGCAAGAACCCAATGAACTGATGATCCAAAAGATTGACCTTTTGCTCTGAGTTTATTTGGGAAAATTTCAGAAATAAATACCCATATCACAGCACCTTGACCAATAGCATGAGAGGCAATAAACAAGAAAAAGAAAAACGGTATTGAGAACCCAGACCAGCTGTTTAAAAATGATACGGAAACTAAAGAAAGAGATATTATATATCCAAACGAGCAAATATACATTAGAGGTTTTCTTCCAACTCTATCAATTAAATAAAGTCCAAGCCCAGTAAAAATTAAATTTATAATTCCTACACCAAAACTACCCAACAATGCAGAGCTCTTTTCAAGACCTCCAGCTTCAAATATTCTTGGAGCATAGTATAAAAAAGCATTTATACCAGAAAGTTGATTAAAAAATGCAATAAGAAAAGCTAGTAATATTAGGTTGGAATATTTTTTTTCGAATAATACTTTGCTTTCAGAATTATTTTTTAATAGAATTACTATTTCATTTTCTGTTAATTTCTTATTTGAAATTTCAAAATGAATTTTTTTTGCTTTTTCAATTTCATTCTTTGCAAAAATTAACCATCTTGGGCTTTTAGGCACCCAAAATATACTTATTAAAAAAATTATCGCTGGAATAATTTCCATACCTATCATCCATCTCCATGGTTCATCACCAAAATCTCTAAGTAAATAGTTTGAGAAAAAAGCAATTAATATACCAAATACAATATTGAATTGAAATAAAATTACGAGTTGACCTCTTTTGTTTTCAGGAGAAATTTCTGATATATATGTTGGGGCTGCAATGGTTGAAATTCCTACACCTATACCTCCAATAAATCTAAAAAAAGAAAATAGAAATGGATTGAAAGCGAAAGCAGACCCAACAGCTGACAAAAAATATAAAAATCCAACAATAATTAATGTATTTTTTCTACCGTAAAAATCAGTTGGATAACTTGCAAAAATTGATCCTAAAACAGTTCCCCATAAAGCCATTGACATAATAAAAGTACCATGAAATAGATCAGATGTATTCCACAAATTTTGAAGTTGTTTATCAGCTCCTGAAATAACTATCGTATCAAAACCAAATAAAAATCCTGACAAAGCAGCTACAATTGATATTTTTAAAATCTTATTCACAAATATTGAAATTGATTTTTTAGGATGTTATAAATGTGTAAACCCCTGAATCACTTTTGTTTCCATTTTTATCCTCAGCAATAACTTTCCAAAAATAAATTGTGTTATTTTTTACAGTTACATTAGTTTCGCTTGTAGTAGAAACGTGGTCAATCTTTTTTACAGGAGTTGAAGCATCTCTTGTATCAAGATAAATTTCATAACTGTTTAGATCTTCATCAATGTCTGAGCAATCCCATTTTAGAATTATTTCTCCATCAATGGCAGTCACTGTAGATGCAGATCTTGGAGACAGTAATTCAGGAGGAAAGGGAGAATAATTTACGATAGGTTCACCTACTAAATAAAATTTCCAAGTATCACTATCTGATTGAGATGTTGGATTTTCTCCAACTGCAGTTACATACCAAGAATATGGGGTTGAACTATTTAGAGTGACTTCTTTAAATGAAGATGAGACATTAAATTGTTGTGTTTGTTGGTTATTTAGATTTTTAATATTTAAATTATAACTTACGGCATTAATTGACGGAGTCCAGGAAAAGAAAATTTTACTTAGGGTTTCGTTGACTATTAATCCATCAAGGCAAGCCTCATTATTCTTTGGAGCTGCTAGTGATGGCGACTCAATATCAATTGACTGAGATATTGCTTGTTCGTCAGAAGAGTCCGAGGAACAATTATAAAGCAAGAAACAAAATAAAAAAATATAATTTCTCATTTAAAATAATTTGTAAAACTCAATTATAATAGGATTAAAGTTAACAAATTAAAAATTATTAATTTGAGAATCCATCCAAATAAGTCTCTTGTTAATCCAATCTTTAAGATAGGTTATTTCGTCAGTGTAGGTTACTCCAATATAATAATTTGGCCAAATGTATTTATTTAATATATTCCATTTATTAAAATTATCTTTGATTGAATTGTTGTCAATTAAATACTTGTTGTAATTTGATATTTTGTTTAAAATATTTTGATTAGAAAATTTGTCTTTTCTTAATTCAAGCCATCTATCTTTAATTGATTTTTTCCAATTTGGGTCTTCCATAAATCGTTTCCACCAAAAGGGAACTTGCCATGTATCCCCGGGACAAATATCGTTAAAAAGATAAACCCATCCTTCAGGTGATTCTCCTCCACAATAATTTGCATTACCAAACGCAAGATTGAAATCCCAAATAGGACCCATTTTTAGTTTTTGTCCTTTGTCTTTTGTAATAAATGTACTTAATCGATAACCATCAATATTTTTTGCAATTTCATTTAAAAGAAAAAAGTTAATAAAACTCTCTTTATCAATCCACTTTGAATAACCTGAATCAAAATCTTTAAAATTTTCAGATAAAAGTGAATCTTCAAAATCATTAATATATTTTTTTATAAAAGATTTTTGATCCTCTGAGATATCATCTGATTTTGGGTATTCATATAAGAAATGTGTTTTGGCACCTTTATTTAAATCTAAAGTTCCTAGTGAGTTGTAATTTGACCTAAATGAATTGAAATTATTGTATTCGTTTTGGCTTTTTGGATTTGACGCATCTCCTGTTGATTTGTCAATCTTTAAAATATAACCTCCACTTATATCTTCAGATTTATTTTTACTTATATTGACTCTATTCTTGTCTCTTTTAATTTTTTCCATAAAAACATACAAACCTTTATATTCGTTGTTTATATACAATTCAACAAACTTAGTTTTTGATGCGTAAAAGTCAATATCATTTGACAACTCGTAAATTAAAACATTTCTAATTAGAGATTTATCTGAATATGGAGCATAAAAAATCCAGTCCTCTTCCTTAGGAAAGTCTAACAACTCAACATTTATATCGTTATTTTCTTCGTCCCAAGTTTCAAAACCGTATGATTTTTTTGGAAACATTTGTGATGATGAACCTCTAATTTCAATCCCTATAGGCCCCTCAAAAACAGTAGAGTCTTTTTGAAGAAATCTTAATGTGCCTGGAATTTTAGGTTCATCAACTATTTCAACATTATTAGTATTTACACTAGCAATTATTATATTTTTTTCTTTAGGCTTATCATCAATATTTTCTTTAGAAACAATATCAACTGTCTCGTCGTATTTACTACATGAGACGATGATTAAGATAAGACTAAAAATAAATTTTAAACTTCTCATTTACAATGATATGTTGATTATAATATCCAAATTAGCTGTTTTTTTTAAAAAAAAGGTAATAACTTGCTTACAAAAGCTTCTATGAAGAAATTTTTTCTTCTTTCAATCCTAATTTTTAGCTGTTTTTTTTCATTTGGACAGTTAAGTAAAACTCATTATTTACCTCCAATTGCTTTTTCGTCTAATTATTATGGTTTAAACTCTGGTCCTTGGCAAGGAGAATACATTTATATATCTACACCAAGTACTAGCTCAGTGACATTTAACATAAAAGAAATTGGTGGTACAACTATAGTTGGTGAAGTATCAAATGCAACACCTTATGTCTTTACAGTTCGAACACCTGTTACACCGCCTTTTTTTACTGGTATTGGCGGAAATGTACCAATACCATCTTCAAGACTTGCAATTTCAGTTGATAGTACTTTTGATCCATCTCAAATACCTCCATCAGAAACTGCCACATCAACAAGCATAATTTATAATAATAAAGGATATATAATTGATGCCACTGAGCCAATTTATGTTGCTCTTAGAATCCAAAATAGTATTCATGCATCAGCCCTAGTTAGTAAAGGGAGTGCTGCTTTAGGAACAACATTTAGAACAGGAACTTTTGCAAGTTATAATGCTGATTTTACATACATGAATTTTGTATCAATTATGGCTACTAGTGATAATACTCAGGTTATAATCAATAATATTGATGAGGATGTTGATATATTGGATTTTGATGAGGACAGAATTGGCAGAAATATTAATGGAACATATAATGACATTGTAATTAATTTAAATAGAGGTCAATCATATATAGTTGCGGTCAAAGCAGCCGAGGGAAATTTAGAAGATCCTCAGGGTATACACCCTTTTAGAACCGCCAATGGTGGAGGTTTAATTGGAACTTTAATTTCGTCAGATAAACCTGTAGTAGTAAACTCTGGTTCAATATCTGGATCAAATGACCATACGGTAAGAGGAGGAAGAGATTTTGGAATGGACCAACTTGTTGGTATTGAAAAAATAGGAACTGAGTATATTTTTGTTAAAGGTGTTGGTAACAATAATTTTGAAAATGTTATAATAGTTGCTCACGAGGACAATACTGAAGTTTTTGTTAATGGAAATACTTCATCAACTGTTAATTCAGATACAAGCAATAGTTTTTTAAATGCAGGTGAATATTTAATACTTGAAGGGGAAAATTATACTGCTCAAAGTAATATGTATGTTCAAGCAAGTAAACCTGTATACGCATTTCAAGGAACAGCAGGTCAAAATAGCCCTGCAAATCAAGCTTTGTTTTTTGTTCCGCCTCTTAAATGCTCAAGCACTGGTAATGTTGATAATATTCCTTTAATTGATAAAATTGGTAACGTTAATTTTACTGGTTCATTAAATGTTGTAAGTAAAATTGGAGCAACTATAACAGTTAGTGATTTAAATAATGACAATGAATCAATTGAGAGCTTAAATATCGCAACAAAATCAGGACCTTTTGCAGTTACTGGAAATGCGTCATATACAACTTACATAATTTCTAATTTGGTTGGAAATGTTTCAATTTTTAGTAACGATGAGCTATATATTAGTTATTTTAATAAAAATAATGTAAAAACTTCAGGTGGATTTTACTCTGGATTTACATCTCCTCCCGAGGCTCCTACATTAACGCTAAATTTTGAAAACTTGGGTTATTGTATCCCAAATGTAAATTTAGTCGCTGGAGATATGACTAGATTCAGCACTTTCGAATGGTGGTACGATGGAGGTACTGGATATTCTAAAATTACTAGTGCCACAAATCAAAATACATGGGAGCCTAAAGATCCTGGTTTTTATAAATTAAGAGCGTACTATTTTTGTCCTGGAAAGCCAACCGAGGTTTTGGATTCCCCACCTGTAAATATTAGCAGCTGTCCTCCTGATTTTGATGGAGATGGTGTTATAGATAACATTGATATTGATATTGATAACGATGGAATTGAGAATATCATTGACTCCGGTGGTTTTGCAAAATTAGATATTACTGATATTTATAACCCTTTAGTTATAGTTGGCTCTAATACTATTTCAAACACAATATCTTCTACTTTTGAACAAATTTCATCTTCATCTTCAAATACATTTGTTGGCGGTGATTTTGGTTTTTTTACCTCAACAGTTTATACTGGATCAGAGCAAAAGTCAATTTATACTCTTGCTTCAAGCTCAACTCTAAACCTCAATTTTATATATCAACCCGCAATTAATCATGACATAATTCCTGGAGAGAGTTATATTATAAAGGTAAATTCTCCGTCCAAAACAATTTCTTTAAATGATCCAAGTGGTCAATTATTAATTGATTCAAATTATGATGGTTCATATACCTCAGGTTTATCCTCAGTAACTTTAAATGAAATAAGGTTTAAATTTAATCCAAGTCCATCTGGAATATTACCATTTAGTTTTAGAGCAAATCAGATTGAAGGGTTTGTGTTTACTCACGAATTAAGTAACAATAGCTCGAGTTCAATTTTTAATGGTAGTTTCTCTTTAACTCACCATGATATTGATACTGATTTAGACGGAGTTTTTGATTCTAAGGACCTTGATAGTGATGAAGATGGTTGCTCTGATACTTTAGAGGCTGGCTTTACAGATTCTGACGGTGACAGTATACTTGGAATTAGTCCAGTAAATGTCAATTCAGAGGGAAAAGTCTTGTTGCAAGGAGGTTATCTAATTCCATTGGATGAGGATTCAAATGGGGTAAAAGATTTTCAAGAATTAGTTATATTTCCACAAATAACTTCACAACCTTTACCACAAGAAGTATGCTTAGGGAATGACGGATTTTTCTCAGTTTCAAGTAATTCAACAGACACTATTTTCCAGTGGCAATTTACTAATTCAATTGCTGGTTCGCCAGTTATTACCTGGACTGATCTTGTAACAAATTCATTTTATGATGGAGTTACAACTAATCAATTAAATATTGTTTCACCTACTGTTGACATGAGTGGATTGAATTACAGGGTTGTTTTGAGAAAAGTTGGACTTGTCTGTCCAGTTTATTCTAATCCTGCTCAAATGGATGTTGGAGCTTCTTCATTTGTTGTTTCAACAACAAATTTTACAATTAATGAAGGATCTACAGCGACCTCTACGTTACCAATATTATTATCTTCAAAACCACTAGGTCAGGTAGTATTTAATATTAATAACCCTGATGAGACAGAGGTTAGTATAATCTCTTCTTCAACAATTACATTTACACCTGAAAATTGGAATATTCCACAAAATATAGTTTTCTCAGGTGTACTTGACGGGATAAAAGACGGAAACATAGATGTTCCAATATCCTTTATTGTAAATGACGAATTAAGCGAAGATTGTTATGATGATAATCCAGATACAACTATAATTTTTAAAGTAATTGATTTAAATTGTACTGTTTCATCTGTTGCTCCAATACTGGATATAAGTGAAAACACACTTACAAACACTTTTTCAATTGTTCTCGATGCTGAGCCAAACAATACTTCAAGCGTTGTCTTTGACATCACTTCTTCGGATCCAGCTATTTTGATTTTAGATAAATCTCAAATTACTTTCACTAATTTAAATTGGGACATTCCACAAGTAATAAATGCTATCCCTGTTGATAATGACTTGGCTGATGGGAATAAAAGTGTAACAATAGTTGTTGACATTAATGAGGCACTTACAAACAATTGTTATAAGACACTTGATGCGATTAATTATAATATTAACATAAATGATGACGAAGTAGTGGGTTATACAGTAAGTCCAGTTCAAGGAAAATTATTAGAGGCTTCAACTCAAAATGCAACATTTACTATTGTTCTTGACGGCAAACCAAACTCTGAGGTTAAAATAAATATTTTACCTTTAGATGATACAGAGGTAATAGCCGATTTATCTCAAATTTCTTTTAATAAAGATAATTGGAATATACCTCAATTGATTACACTGGCAGATGTTGATGAATTTATTAACGACGGTGATCAAAACACAGAAATTATTATTTCTGTAGACCCAACTTCTGATGCAAATTTCGTTGGACTGTCAAATGAGTCTGTTTTTGTTATTACTGAAAACAATGATTTCTCAGGAATTGATTTTATTAGTATTGACAATTTAACTGATGAGAATGGGGATACTGGATCTTTTGGTATTAAATTAAAAAATGAGCCTAAAGAAACTGTAAAATTATTTATTAGTTCTACAAAAACAGATGAAGGTACTGTTCAAGAATTTATTGAATTTGATTTATCAAATTGGGATGATTATCAGGTAATAACAGTTACAGGTATTGATGATAATCCACCTATATCTGATGGAGCTCAAGATTATAAAATAATTTTTGATTCAATTTCATCTCTAGATTTGAGTTATCATAATTTAGATTTAAATCAGTATGAGGGAATTGATTTTATCAATCAAGACAATGATGCCCCTGGCATTGTTTTAAGTGTATTAAATAATGACACTAAAACTGACGAATATGGTGGTACAGTTATTATACAATTTGAGTTATTAGCAAAGCCAAATTTAGACAGTGATGTCATAATTCCAATCTCATTAACCGGAGAAATTGATGAAATGAAATTAGATGAGTCTAGTATAACAATTAAGGCTGAAAATTGGAATAATAGTTTTGAAAATGAAATTGTAATTTTTGGTTTAGATGATTTAATAATTGATGGACCACAACCAGTAACTTTTGTTACTGGCGATCCAGTTTCTAATGATCCACAGTATGACAGTATGAATGCAAATGATGTTGCTGATGTAAGTCTTTTAAACGAGGACAATGATAAAGCTGGTATAATTGTGTCAATTCCTGACAAAGTTTCTGAAGATCTAACCTTTACTGAACTAACAGTTTCACTTGCAACTGAAATAACAGAGGATGTTTTTATTGATATATCACTAGATGATTCTACTGAGCTTTCAGTTAATTTAAACAGAATTGAATTTTCTCCAGGTGATACCAATAATGTAAAAAAAATAATTGTCACTGGAGTTGATGACACAATTCTTGACGGCTCGATAGCTTCATTAGTAATTTTTGAAGTCGATAAAATATTTTCTGAACATGCCTACACTCTAATTAACCCAGTTGAAGTTATAATAATAAACGATGACAATGAAAAAGATCAAGACTCAGATGGAATTATTGATCAATTTGACAATTGTATTTCAGTTAGTAACCCCAATCAATTAGATAGTGATAATGATGGAATAGGTGATGTATGTGACCAACCTGATCCTGAACCGATTAAAGAGGAGGAAAAAAATGAGGATGACTTTTTTATTCCAAACGCTTTCTCTCCAGACGGTGACGGAGTTAATGACACATGGGTGATTGATGGATTAAACCAATTTCCAAATAATTCAATTTCTATTTATAATAGATGGGAGGAGAAAGTTTATGAAATAATTGGTTACCAAAATGACTGGAGAGGTATAGGAAATATTTCCTCAAACTCTATAGATCTTCCAGATGGTGTCTACTATTATATACTAGATTTAGGAAATGGTAGTCCACTTATCAAAGGTTTTATTTACATAAAGAGAAGAAGATGAGAAAAAAAATAAAAATACATATCATCTTTTTATTTTTAACACATGTTTTATTGTCCCAACAAGATCCTGCATTTAATTATTATATGTTTAATCACCAGTCTGTAAATCCAGCATATGTAGGATCAAAAAATTATACGACAATCACATCAGTTTACAGGTCACAGTGGTCTGGTTTTGAGGGATCTCCTATTACTCAAACAGCTTCATTTAATAAGCCAATTCGATCAAAAAATATTGGAGTTGGTTTAGGTGTGTTAAATGATAAAATAGGCCCTTTGACCACGACAGACATAAGTATTGACTTATCATATCATTTAAGATTAAACCGAGATGGTTCGTATTTATCAGTTGGATTAAAGTTTGGTGGATTGGATTTTGGAATTAATAGTGAAATGATTCAAACAAACCAACCATTCGACCAAACTTTTTTTATCCAAGATGATAAAAGTTTTTTCCCAAATATTGGATTTGGTTTTTATTACTATTCTCAAAAAATATATTTAGGTTTTGCTATGCCAAGAGTAATAGACCATGCTGAAATAGGAAATCAAAAACATTATTTTTTTATAGGCGGAGGGTTAATCAATTTATCTGATTTATGGATTTTAAGACCAAGTGTATTTTTAAAATATGCAAGAGGAAGCTCATCAGTATATGATTTCAGTTCCTTATTGATTTTTAAAGATATTTTTTGGATTGGAGGGCAAATAAGAAGCTCAATATTTTCTGTTCTCCCTGATGGTGGTCTTGAAGGAAGTTATGCTTTTTTAACTGGTGTAAATATAAATAAGAATATTTCTATTGGTTATTCCTATGGCTTTTCATCATCCAAAAATAAAGCTTTAAATTTGGGTACTCATGAAATAATTTTAAGATTAGATATTTTACCCAAAGTAATTGGATTATTAAGATCACCTAGATTTTTTTAAATGAAAAAAGTTGTATTAGTCTTTATAGTATTTTTTAGTTTTTTTTGTTTCTCTCAAAACGAAAACCAATCCAATAATTCAAATGTTTTATGGGGAGATTACTATTTTAAAAATTTAAATTATTTAAAAGCCATAAAATATTATTCGATGGCTGATAAAATTGAAAGTAGTGAAAGTCAAAGAAATTATTCAATTGCATTAGAATTAGTAAATGACTTGAGTAATTCCAAAAAACAATATCAAAAACTAGCTAATTCAAGTCAAGCTAAATTAACCGATTATTACAAATTTGCTAATCTTTTACTTAAAGTCTACAGAGTCAGTAATGATGGTTCAATTATCAAACTCTCAAAAGAGTATAAAGATAAAGCGTTAAGGTTGCCTTTTGAAAGTGTATCAATTTACGATGATGACAGTTTACTTTACAAGAAAAAATTTTCTAAACCTGCAAACAAATTATTTAATCTTGAAATGAATTCGTCTAATGCTGATTTTGGACCTATTGTAATTCCAAATAATAAAAATTCCGAATCATCAATGATTTTGATCTACTTGACTGAGCAGGATGAATCATTAAAAAAATTGAAAAGAAAAAAGAGAATTTCCTCTGAACTTCCAATTTATAATTTGGTTAATACGATTTTTAACGTAAATAATTTTAAAACTTCTAAGATTAATTTATATCCTGAACCATTAAATTCTGTTTTTCAGGAAGGACCAGCGTCTTATGATTACAAAAATAAAATTTTATATTTCACAAGAAGTGACCAAAAAATCGATAAAAACAATCAGGTCCAATTAAGTATTTATCGATTAGACATTTCAAAGATTAAAAGTAAGATTCCTGAGCTATTAGACTTTAATATTGAAGGGTATTCAACTGTTCATCCAAGTTTAAATAGTAATTCATCGAGAATTTATTTTTCGAGTGATAGACCAGGAGGATACGGTGGTATGGATTTGTATTACGTTGATATTTTAGAGAATGGTTTTTCTAAACCAATTAACTTGGGCCCTGATATAAATACTAAAATGGATGAGGTCTTCCCCTTCATTTATAATGATAAGTTTCTATTTTATTCAACAAATGGAAGAGAAAGCATTGGTAAACTAGATATTTTTATGTCAGAGCTTGTAGCTGAAAATAGATGGCAAGTCTATCAACTAGGAAGCCCATACAATTCAACTGAAGATGATTTTTCTTTTTCTCTTAGTGACAAAGAAAATTTTGGATTTATTTCAACAAATAGAGAAGGAGGTAAGGGTAATGATGATATTTATTCATTTAAATTTAATCCAAAATTAATTGGTCTTGGTGATAATTATAATTTTAGTTTAAATGATACACTTGTTGTTGGTAACAACAATGTTAAAGTTAATGATGAAAAAAATATGATTGAGATTGATCCTCTTTCAAAATTAATTAGTAAAAATGTTAAGCTTATAGATTCAACCAAAAATGGATATTTAAAATTAAATTCAAATGGGACTTTTTTATATCATTCGAAAAATAGATCAATTGAAAAAGATTCCTTTTATTATGCTTTATACTCAATTTTTGGAAATTCCAATAAAGTGAAGGTAAATTTAAACAGGATTAAAAAGAAAGAGTTGGATCTAAATGACAAAATACCTCCAATTTATTATGATTTTGATAAGTCAAATATTCTCACAGAATACCAGTCCACGTTAAATGATTTAATTGAAACTTTAAATCAAAACCCAAATCTTGGTCTTGAAATTATGTCATATGCCGATTGTAGAGGTTCTCAAATGTATAATTTAGAACTGTCCAATGAAAGAGCAAAATCTGTAATTAATTATATAAGATCAAAAATAGATAATAAAAACAGAGTTTTTGGAAGAGGGTTTGGTGAGATTAATTTATCTAAATCAAAAAATTGTGATTGTTGTAATTTATCTGAAAAAGAACATTTTTTAAATAGAAGAACTGAATTTATGTATATAAATAATCTTAAATATTAATATATTTGCAAATATGATTTTTAAAAGAATTATTTCCCTTATTTTAATTTTAACTATTTCAGTTCCAATAGCTACTGATGTTCATCATATTTTACATGGACATGAGCATACAAAATGCAATGAAACTAAATTGCATATTCACAAGTATGAAAATAAATGTGAGGTTTGTGATCATAATTTAGTAACATTCAAATACGACTTAAGTAATAATATCGAGGATATTATTGTCTACTATTTCAAACCTATTCTTTTATTAATTGATTCTTTATATACAACTCCTAATTATAATACCTCTCCTTTAAGAGCTCCACCTGCTTTTCATTTTCTTTAGATTTTTTTTAATCCAAAAATTGGATTCAAACCATTAATAATTATTAACTATAAATTTTAAAAAAAATGAAAAATTTTAAACACATATTATCAATTTTTATAATTACATCATTAATTTTAGTGAGCTGTAGTAAAGATGACACTCCCGCTGAAGTTAATGAACTTGAAACATTTACAAGAGTGGTATTAAAAGTTGGATCTGACACTTATACTTACAATGTTGGTTCACCTGCTCCTGAAATTAAATTAACTCTTGGTACAGATTACAAAACTTCAATTGAATTTTATGATGCGTCGGATCCAAATGATGTTGAAAATATGACTTTAGAAGTAATCGAAGAAGCTGATGAGCATTATATTTTCTATGAGGTTTCTGGTGTTGGATTGAACATAACCTCAGCTTCAGATGATGTTATTGGTGCTGAATCTAAAGGAATTAATCTTAATACTGATTGGAATACAACAGATAATGGATTAGGAACTCTAAGAGTATCATTGATTCACGAACCAACTAATGTTTCAGGAACAGATAGAGCTGCTATTGGAGGAGAAACTGATATTGAGGTTGATTGGCCAATTGTTGTAGAAGTTGCAGAATAACACATAATTTAAATGCTCATCATTTTTTTTGATATACCAATATTTTGGTGAGCATTTTTTAGTTTTGAATTCTTACATAAGAATATGTTTAACATTTTTTATGTTAAATACTTTTGCCCTTTTTTCACAAAATTGTGATTTAAGGTATAGCGGTTATGTGTTAGATATCTTTGATGGCCAACCACAGGTAAAGGCATTAGTTGAGTTTCTAGACAGTGAATATAAGGTTTTATCCGATGACAAGGGAGGCTTTACTATTGAGGGTATTTGCCCGGGTGAATACGATTTAAAAATCTCTCATCCTGGATGTATTGATTTTTTTAAAAAAATCAATATAGAAACCAATTTTAGTGAAAATATTTTTGTCAATCACAGAATAAACGACTTGGATGAGGTTTTCGTTGAGGACTTAAAGCAAAGGAAATCATCTCAAACTTCTATTGAGAAAAATTTTACTCAAGAATTAATTCAAAAATTTAGTTCAAAAAATCTTGCTGATTTAGTTGGAACAATCTCTGGTGTTTCAATTTTAAAAACAGGTACTAATATTGTTAAGCCAATTATAAATGGTGTTTATGGTTCGAGAGTTCTGATTGTTCAAGATGGTAGTAAAATTCAAGATCATGAATGGGGAGATGACCACGCACCTAGTATTAATGTTAACAACATAGATAGATTGCAATTGATAAAAGGTGCTATGGGTCTGCAGTATGGCAGTGCTGTAGGAGGAATAATTAAAATAACTCCCTTGGAGTTTGTACCTAAAGACACACTATTTGGTGGAGTTTCTGGCTCATATCACGACAATGGTAAGCTAATCTCCTCTTCATTTAGACTTAACAAAATAAAAGAAAATGGACTTTTCAGTAGGCTGAGATTAGGTATAAAAAATTCAGGTGATTTCAAATCCCCAGATTATTTTTTAACAAATAGTGGTCATAATGAAAAAAGTGGATCCTTTTCAATTGGAAACAAAAGTCTTAAAAGAATGTGGGATCTTGGGTTTAGTCATTTTTCCAAAGAACTTGGTATTCTTAAATCTTCACATGTTGGAAATCCAGGAGATGTTTTTAGAGCTCTAGATAGTGATGTCCCAACTGTTATCAAACCATATTCAAGAAAAATATTACCTCCCAAGCAGTTAACTGTTCATAATAAAGTTTTTGGAAATTATAATAAATACTTTAAAAATCTTAGTAAAATTAATTTTAACTACGTTTATCAAAGAAATAGAAGAAGGGAATTTGATATAAGATTAGGCTTATCAGATGAGATTCCATCTATTGATATTACTCTTCAAACTCATGATTTAAATATTGATTACGAATCAAAAAAAACAGAATTACTTAGTTGGAAAACTGGACTAAAAGTTATGGTTCAAGATAATTACTCTGATCCTGAAACTGGAGTAAAACGTCTTATTCCAGATTATCTTAGAACTGAAATAGGGGGATATTTTTTAACATCCTATGTTCCGTCAAATCTGTTTCAGTTGGAATTTGGTTTAAGGTATGATTATGATTTTATTAGTGCCAAAAAATATTATTATATAAAAACATGGGAAAAAAGAGGCTACGACAATGAGTTTCAGAACACTATAATTAGAGAGACTAGCTCAGGACAATATTTAACTCAACAAGATCTGTCGTTTAAAAATTTATCTAGTTCATTAGGACTTAATTTTTTTATATCTGAAAAAATTAACGGTATCATGAATATCGGATTAATTAGCAGGTCTCCATCACCATCAGAATTATTTAGTGATGGTTTGCACCATTCACTTGCAACAATTGAGTATGGAGATTTGAAAATAAAAAATGAAACTGCCTTTAAAACATCTCTATCTTTTGAAAAAAATAAAGGTTTTTTTAAATGGAATATCAATGGCTATATAAGCAATATAAATGACTATATTTTAATTGAACCATCTGGAATAGACCAAATTTCAAGAGGTGCATTTCAAGTATGGAGTTATAGACAAACAGATGCAAATTTTTTAGGTTATGACTTTGATTACTCTCTAAATATTAAAAAAAACATTTATTTAAATGGAAATTTTTCATGGGTTTGGGCTAAAGAAAAGCAAAATAAATTACCCATTATATCAATTCCTCCTA
This sequence comes from Flavobacteriaceae bacterium, assembly GCA_002702875.1. Classification (GTDB taxonomy): domain Bacteria; phylum Bacteroidota; class Bacteroidia; order Flavobacteriales; family Flavobacteriaceae; genus TMED220. The sequence goes on along the minus strand of PACV01000017.1, from coordinate 8,564 downwards.
TTAACTTTAATAACTCACTACTACTTGATAATATATTTGAAAGGATTTCATTCTCTATTAATCACAATTATGTAGGTGAACAAAAAAGATATCCTGATAATAATTTTAGTGCAACAATTTTTGAGGACGGAAATTTTGTAGATAAGAAGGTTGATATAAGCACTCCACCAAAAGATTATAATCTTATTGGTTTTTCTTTAAATTATAATATTAACGATTCAATAAATTTGACCTTTGATATAGAAAATATTCTAAATGAATCATATAGAAATTACTTGAATAGATTTAGATATTATGCTGATGAGCCTGGGAGAACTATTATTATAAAATTAAATTATAAGTTTTAAGAACTAAAATTAAAAAACGCTTAAAGAAATTATTTTTAAGTATTGTATATTTGAAAAATAGAACATTCCAATGTTTAATAGGTTTCTCAATAGACTTATATTTAATAGATTTACTTTATTAGTATTATTTATTTTATTTAATACTTCATTTTTACTTTCTCAAACAAATTATTATGTTGCTAAAAATGGATCAAACTCCAATGCAGGGACATCTTTATCAAGTCCCTTTTTAACTATTTCTCATGCAATTTCTCAAATTAATGCTGGTGATAAGATATACATAAGAAGAGGTATTTATCACGAGGCAATAATTATTGATAATATTGATTCAACACTTGGTAATGAAACCCTAATTTCTAATTACAACAATGAAGAAGTTATTATTGATGGGACCATCTCAATTAATGGATCTTGGACTGATGACACTATTGGGGGAGTAGCAGTAAAAAAAAATATTGGTATTACTCAATCAATTTCACAACTTTTTGTAGGCAATAATCAAATGGTTATGGCAAGATGGCCAAATGCACAATTTAGTGACTTATCAATTTATGATCATGATAACTGGGCCCACGGTGAAGAAACAGGTAGTACTGATGGTTCATTTCTAATAGATGAGACTTATGAGAACCCTGGTGCACTAAGTTTAGCAAATTCAATTGGAATTTTAAATGTTGGTTCATTTCGAACCTTCAATAGACAAATTGCTACTCATACCCAGCAAGGTGGTGACGATGTCATTACGTATACCACCCCTATAGGTGAAAATGGTTTGGGTGCAGGACTTTCAAATAATGGACAATTAAAAGATAAACACCATCACTTTTTTTTTGAGGGTAAAAAAGAATTTATTGATGCTGAAAATGAATGGTTTTTAGATACAACAAATGATATTTTATATTTAAAACCTCCTAATGGGGTTGATCTATTCCAAACACCTGTTAGGGGAAAAATTAGGGATTATTCTTTGACCATATCTGGTAGTGAGCACCTAAAAATAAATGGATTAACTTTTTTTGCAACAACAATTCACGCTAGTGGAACTAAATATTTGGAAATTTCTAAGTGTAATTTCTATTATCCCTCTCATTCAAGGAGAATGCTTGGAGATTTATCTGGAGCCAATGCTACTACCTTTGGAACTGGTTCAGGCAATATCGCAAGAGTTGATTCTTCAACAGTCAGTGGATGTTTATTTATAAACACCGAAGGAGAGGCACTAGTAATAAGGGGTAATAATAATACAGTAAAAAATTCATACTTTAGAAATATAGATTGGTCTGCAACTGAGATAAATGGACTCATGGTCTCAGTTTTTATAGATGGAACTCAAAATACATTTACTGGAAACGAAATTTATTATACAGGAGCCTCAGCAACAGTTTGGCCAGGTGAACAGTCGATTTTTTCATACAATATAGTATCAAGTACTGGACACGCTCAATCTGACGGCTCAGTTTTTCAAGGAACAAAAAACTATGTTTTTGGCTCAGAGGTACACCATAATTTTGTTTATGATACTGAAAAATACGCTTTTCGATATGATGCGCCTGGAGGAGATGCTGCTCAGGCTGGAAGTTTTGGAGTTATGCATCACAATATTGCTGATAACACTTTGGGTCTAATGATTAAAGGAAATAATCAAATAATAGCTCACAATACTGTTTTAAATACAATTAATAACCGCAATGATATTATTATACTAGCAGAGGATTGTTCAAACACAAATACTTGGCTTTATAATAATTTAGCGGAGAGGATTGGTTCTCATAGAAGTGATATTCTCTTCTCAGCTCCTTCTAATGGGCCAATACCAATTGGGACTGAGGGATATATTAAAAATGGAAATAATTGGGAGGCCTGTGACTCTAATGATGGATCTCTTTATTCTGGTTCTGGAACTGGAAGTTCAACTGCAAATATTGATTCCATTAATCAATCTAGGCCAGGGATAGTTTATAACGCAAATATTGAGAGTTTGATTAATTATAATCCAGGCAATGGAAAAACTGTTTCAGATTATCAACCAATAAGTAATGTAATAATTGATCAAGGAATTTCATTGACAAATACAGTATCTACATCATTAACTCAAAGTGATCAATTGAATTCAATCGTACCCCATATTCCTGTTGGCTCTGGGACAGATATTGGTGCAATTGATGGAAACTCGCTTTGGACTCCAGGAATCCAAGGATGGACACCACAACAAAATATTAATCTTGAGGATATTTTTTATGATCCGGGGATTGTAGAATCTAATTTATTATTACATTTTGATTTTGCAAATTCAACATCATATCCTGGCTCTGGAAACAAAGTTTATGATTTATCTGATAATTATAATCAGGGTGATCTAAATGGAAATCCAAGTATGTTAAACAATAACGGAGGTGTTATTGATCTTGATGGTTCTGATGATTATATACAATTAAGTGATCCTTTTTCATATCAACAACATACCATTGAAATGTGGATAAAAATGAGAGAGACAGGAAATGCCTTCTTGTGGGATGCAAGAGATTCAAACGACGATGGATATATTCTTTGGAATAACAATGCTCGATATAGCTTCTTTATTAATACAAATGATAATAATAATAATCAGTCATATCAAAATCAGTGGGTACAAGTAGTTGCCAGTTATAATGGTGATAAGTCAAGGATTTTTATTAATGGTCAAAAGGTTAACCAATCTAACAGTATTACTAATAATAGTATTAATAATAATACAAATGTAAGAATTGGTGCAAGAAGTTTTGATCCTGTTGTAAGATTTGCAGAGGCAGAAATTGGAATTGTCAGATTTTATGATAAAACTTTGAATAGTGTTGAGGTAATTCAAAATTATAATGCTAATGCTTCTAGATTTGGCTTATCATCTAATTCTTCCTCCCCAACTTCTATTGATATAATACAACCAATTCCTACTCGAGGACTCAAGTTGTATTTGGACACTTCTAGATCTGATTCATACCAGTCTGGGAGTACTACATGGTATGACTTAAGTGGAAATAATTACGATTTTACAGTTGCTGGTAGCCCTCCCTTTGATTCATCTAAAAAAGGAGGTGTGATTGATTTTCAAGCAGGAGGCGATTATGCCACAAACAACTCTGATCCAATTTTGAATGTAAATTCATACACAAAATTTGCTGTGTTCAAACCCCTTGCAGCTACCTCAAACAATATTATTTCTGGAGGTAACAAATCAAGACATGCTTTTTGGATGAACGGAACAGTCGATAGAATAAGAGCAGGTCATAATGGTTCATGGGCCTTAGTTAATCATTTCCCCAATGGCCAAAATAATTCAATATTAAACAGCTGGCATCTTAGTGCAGTTAGTTTTGACACTATCAATGGATTTGATTTATATTATAACGGAAATCTAGTAGACTCTAACTCTTCTCAAAAAACCATAGCCGAACAAACATCTCCACTTGTTAATATTGCCAGATATCAAGGCGGTAATTACTTTACAGGATATATTCCTGTTGCTATAATTTATGATCGAAAACTTTCAAAATATGAGGTTAATAGAGTTAGCAATTTTTTTGCTTCTAAGTATGGATTATCTCAATCAAATACATCTTCCCTGACAATAGATGAGGGAGTTCAATTAAATACAGTTTTGGGAGATTTAAATACAACTGATTCAGATTCAACTCAATTTAATTATGAACTTGTAAATGGTAATGGAGTAAATGATCAGCATAATTCTTCTTTTACAGTCTCAGGAACACAAATTATTGTCAATCAGATTATATCATATGACAATACACCAACAATGAATATTAATTTAAAGACTACCGATGAAACAAATAATAGCCTAACTAAGTCTATTAAAATTTATGTAAATGATTTAAATAGGGCGCCAACAGATATTGGAATTTCATCACCTACTTTTTCAGAGACTATACCTGCCAGTTCAACTATTGCAACTTTATCTGCTGTCGACTCAGATACAAGTGACAATTATGTATTTTCTCTTATTGCAGGAGATGGATCAAATGATGTTGATAATTCAAGCTTTACTGTTAGTGGAACGAGTTTAATTATAAACTCTAGTGCTAATTATGAAACTAAGCCTAGCTATAGTATTTACATTAATGTTAACGATGGATTAAATAATTTCGCAAAGGCATTTACTTTAAATGTGATAGATAGGCAAGCCCCTTCAATCACCTTTAACGACTTAACAAAGGTATATGGAGATGCAAATTTTAATTTGACCGCAACTTCTTCTAGCACTGGCGCCTATTCATTCAATATATTAAACACGAATGTTGCCACAGTTAATGGAAATAATGTTACAATTACAGGTGCAGGAATTACAACAATAACGGTAAGTCAAGCTGAAGATTCAAATTACAATGCAGCTACAGCATCAATGACTCTTACAATAAATAAAGCATTACCCATAATTAATTTTGACGATTTGACTAAGGTTTTTGGAGATGCAAATTTCAATCTTTCAGCAACCTCATCAAGTACTGGTACCTATAATTATAATATATCAAACACTAACGTTGCAAATATTACTGGGAATTCAGTAACAATTATTGGAGCAGGAAGTACTGCAGTAACGGTAACTCAAGTAGAGGATTCAAATTATAGATCAGCCAAAGCATCCATGACAATTACAATTAATAAGGCAGACCCTGGGATTGGAAACTTTAACAATATTAATAAAACATATGGAGATCCAAATTTTGAAATTATTGATCCTTCAAAAAACAATCTTAATAATTCTAACTTTATATATAGCTCTAGCAATTCAAATATTGCATCTGTTACTGGTAAAACAATTTCTATAAATCAAGCCGGTTCAGTAATAATATCTGCAACTTTACCTGCGGATAATAATTTCAATGCCGCAGTTGTTTCAACAACTTTAAATATAAACAAATCAAGTCAAACAATCTCAATCGGTAGTCTCCCTACAACACTCCCATTGAAAGACTTTAACACTATTTCATTATTATCAAGCTCAACTTCAGGAACTCCTGTAAATATAAGTCTAGCAAATGGATCAGCTGCTACTTTGAATGGCACACCTGGAAATTATAATCTTCAAAGTATTCAGCAAACTGGTTTGGTAACAATTACTTTTTATGTTGATGAAAATTCTAGTGTTAATTATTCTTCAGCTTCAGTCGTCCTTGTTGTTGATGTTGTCAAAGTAAATCAAAACATTACTTTTGATTCATCACCAACTAATTATTTTAATTACAGTGAAAATCTATCCATTCCTATTCAGGCCTCAGCAAGTTCATCCCTTCCATTGTCTTATAATTTAATTAGCGGTAATGCATCGTTAAATTCAAATATTATATCAGTAAATGGAACAGGTCAGATATCTGTTGAATTAAAACAAATAGGAAACAACCAATTTAATGCTGCACCTCCATTAAACTACACTATAAATATTGGTCAAGGAACAACTTCGCTTTCAGGGTTTACTGTACCATCAAAATTTAAGAATGATTTACCATTTCAAGTTACTCCCCCAATTTCAAATAGGGTTGGTCAAATAGTATATTCAAGTTCAAACCTTCAGGTTGCAACAATCACTGGAAATCAAGTAACAATTTTAAATAGTGGTCAAACTACTATTACAGCAGAACAAATTGCAAACAATAATTATAAGTCAGCAACTGTAAGTGATGTATTTATTGTTTTAGAGAATACAATCACAGATAGTGATAATGACGGAATTAGTGATGAAAATGACAATTGTACTTTCAACTATAATCCAATACAAGAAGATTATGATAATGACGGTTTAGGAAACATCTGCGATAATGACGATGATAACGATGGATATAATGATTTAAATGACAAATTTCCGCTAAATCCAAACGAGTGGTATGATAATGATAACGATGGATTAGGAGACAACGAAGACGAAGATGACGATAACGATAGTTGGTCAGATACTATTGAGATTAGTTGTAATACAAATCCTCTTGACAATTCTAGCTTCCCTAATGATTATGATGGAGACTCAATTCCGGATTGTATTGACCAAGACACTGACAACGACGGATATCCAGATAACCAGGATGATTTTCCTGAAAATGAATTAGAGTGGATAGATACTGACAAAGACGGAATTGGAGACAATGAAGATAAGGATGACGATGGTGATGGATATAGTGACAATGATGAAATAATATGTGAAAGTGATCCTCTTAATTCAAATTCAAAACCTGACGATTTAGATCAAGACTTTGTTCCAAATTGTATTGATTTAGACGATGACAATGATGGTTGTTTAGATGATGATGATGCTTTTCCATTTGACAATTTAGAGTGTCTTGACAACGATGATGATGGCATAGGAGATAATGCGGACGATGATGATGATAATGATGGAGTTTATGATTTACAAGATGCTTTTCCATTTAATTCAGCTGAGCAAAAAGATACGGATGGAGACGGAATTGGTGACAATTCTGATTCAGATTATAACTCAGACGGGTTACGTGATGATGTTCTTTTTCCAAGCCAATTTTTTTCACCAAATGGAGATGGTATCAATGATACATGGAATGTTGTTAATACAAATTTATTTCCAAATTGTGAAGTATGGATTTATACTCGTTCTGGTGAATTGATATTCAACAAAAAAGGATATGCTAATGATTGGACTGGATTACTAAATGGTCAACCTATACCAGAGGCATCATATGTTTACATGGTTGATCAGGATGGAGACGGTATAGTAGATTTAAAAGGTTGGTTTTATTTAACTAGATAAAAAATGAATAAATTCATATTACTTGTTTTTTTATGTTCATTTATAAGCTACTCGCAGCAAGAGTCATACTACAGTTTATATAAGTATAATATGCAAGTAATAAATCCAGCATTCGCAGGTGCTGAGTCAGATTTATCATTTTCTTTTCTTAATCGTTCACAGTGGGAATCATTAGATGATTCTCCAAAAACAATGGCTTTTTCCTTTTCCTCAAAAAGAAAAAAAAATGTTGGACTCGGTATTTCAGTTGTTTCAGATAAAGTTTTTGTTGAAAAGCAAACTTTTGCTTACATAGATTTTTCATATCAACTTGATATGGATAAAACAAAAATATTTCTTGGTTTAAAAGGTGGAGGTAATTTTTATAGAACAAGTTCTATAAATTTAGAGGATTACAATCCAATCATTGATCCTGCACAAAGAGAATTAACTAGATTTAATCCAAATATTGGAGCAGGAATTTATATTAAAAATAATTTGTACTGGTTTTCATTTTCAATACCTCGACTATTTAATGTTAAAAGGAATCAAGATATAAGTTTCGGTGCAAAAGATAGAGTTCATTCTTATTTAGGAGGTGGCTTAGAATTACCTTTAAGTAAAAGTTTAATTTTAAAACCAATGATAATTTTGAGAAAAGTCAAATCGCTACCTCTTAGTAAAGATGCAGGTGTTTTTTTGGGTATTAAAAATAAATTCGATTTAGGGATTTCCCTCAGGTCTAATTCCTCTTTTTCAGCTATGACTCTTTTTAAGATTTCTGAAATATTATACATTGGTTATGCATATGAAACACCATCAGATAAGTCACTTTCAAATCTGAGTATTAAAACAAATGAACTTTTTCTTAGCATAAAATTAAATAAGTTAAAAAAAGAAATATTACCAGAGGAAACAGTTGATAATTGATATTGATTCAATCCGCTAGATTTTTATGATAAATAAAAAAATTACTACAATTTCTAAAAGTATAACCTTTATATTGTTTTAGTAGATAACTCTATTTAAATATCGAATTTTTGATTTCACACCTGGAGATTTTGAAATTACCATTAAAACTATACACCTAATCCCAAATGATTAAAATCATTTTTATTATTTTCATTAAACCAATTAGATAAATTGTTATACAATATTAAAAGTGCCTTTTTGAGAGATTTATTTAAATTATTTACAGTAATCCTCTTTTTTTCATGTAATAAAAATGAAGAACCTCAAGAACAGGTTAAAAATGATTGCATAGGAGAATTTAGTTCAGCACCTATATTGGCTGAAATCGATGAAGAAATACAAGATACTCTTGTGTCGGCTTTTTTTGGACTTGATAATGCACTACCAAGTCTAATATTGTGTAATCAACAAGTAGGCATGTTAGATGGCATGCCTGTTAATTTTAAATTCCCATTAGATGCATCCAGTTTATCAGAAACTGATTTTGAAGTTTTAGATAG
>PACV01000016.1 GCA_002702875.1 Flavobacteriaceae bacterium | reverse complement strand
TTATCAACTGATGCAACATATAGAGGATATCTCTGTTCAGAGTCAGGTTTTTTTAATTCTTTATTTAAAGAAATATTAAAAGTGGAGACACTTTGATCATTTGTACCATCAATTTTTAGGGATAATTCCTCAACAATGTGCTTAGTGTAAATCTCTTCCGCACTTTCTCTAGATGTATAAATTCCTATTGTAGCAAGTATATTTTGCATTTTTTCATTTCTGACATTATTCTTTTGTTTTTCCTTCAGGGAAGAATGAGTTAGAGCTAATGAAGAAGCAACAGCGATGACCATGACTGATGCAAAAATAAACGTATACAAATTACTATCTCTGTTCATATCATGCAGTTTTAATTTGATTTAGAGCCCATCTCTTTTTTCTTCTATTAATATTCTTTTCAACAACATAGTGATCAATTGTAGGAGCAAAAACATTCATCAAAAGAATTGCTAACATGACACCTTCTGGATATGCTGGGTTGAAAACCCTTATTAAAATACAAAAAACACCAACTAAAATACCATAAATCCACTTACCTTTTACAGTCTGTGCTGCAGAAACTGGATCAGTTGCCATGAAAATAATTCCAAAGGCTAATCCGCCTACAAAAAGATGATTTATCCATGAAAAACTCATTAATTCATTTAATCCCCAGAGGTTAAATAAAATACCCGCTATTGATGCACCTAAGAACCCTCCAAGTATAATTCTCCAACTTCCTACACCTGTTAGAATCAAAACTAAACCCCCAGCCAAAACCCATAAAGTAGAAGTTTCAGCTATTGATCCAGGAATTGAGCCAAAAAACATTTCAGAGGTGGAAAAATCTACTTGTTGACCGGCAGCTAATGATCCTAAAATTGTCTCACCAGAAATCGAATCAATATTACTCGCTTCAGATACCCATACTTTGTTTCCAGACATGTATGTAGGATAAGCAAAAAAAGCAAAGGCTCTAGCTGTTAATGCTGGATTTAAAATATTCATTCCTGTACCTCCAAATGCCTCTTTTGCAATGAAAACTGCAAAAGCTACTGAAAGACCAACCATCCACAAAGGAATATCAACCGGCATAATCATTGGAATCAAAAGTCCTGTGACTAGATAGCCTTCATTAACTTCGTGACCACGATAAACAGCAAATCCAAACTCAATAGTCAAACCCACAACATATGAAACAATTATCATTGGAATAATCTTTAAAGATCCATGAATAAAAGCATCTAAAAAAGTAAATTCTTCTCCGGTCTGGTAATAATACTGATATCCAGTATTGTAAATACCGTAAATTAAAGCAGGTAACAAAGCTAAAATTACAGTTACCATTGTCCTTTTCAGATCAACAGCATCTCTTATGTGTGAGCCATACTTTGTCGTATGATTAGGTACAAATAAAAAAGTATCAAAGGCATTAACAGCGGGTGCGAACTTTTCAAATTTTTCGCCTTTTTGAAAAGGTCCTTTAACTTTATCAATAATTTCTCTTAAAATTTTCATAATTATCCAACTTCTTTTAACATTAATTCAATTCCTTCTTTAATAATTTTTTGAGCTTCTATTTTTGATGTTGATCCATAATCGATTAATCCAAAGTCTTCAGGAATAATTTCGTAAATCCCTAAAGCTTCCATCCTCTCAATATCTTGATTTAAGCAAGCTTTGATAAGTTGCATTGGAAATATATCTAAGGGGAAAACTTTCTCCATTTCTCCAGTGACAACCAAAGCTCTCTCCTCACCATTTAAATTAGTGTCGACTTTGTATTTTTTTTTATTTGATTTTATCCAACTAAGAGAGGTCTTATGCATGCTTGGAATAAAATTATCAACAAATGGAATCCAACCAAAAAATCTATGCTTATCACCCTCTGGAATAGCGCAAAACGTATTTGAGTAAAAATCAATATAGTTGTCAGGACCAACTTGTTTACCTGATAAAATATCACCACTAATCAATCTACTGTTTTTGTAATTAATATTTGAAAAATCTATCAAGTTTTTTACTGATGTACCGATTGATGAATTATAATATTTCGGATTTTTTACTGAACTTCCAACTATAGCCAAAGTTCTTTTACATGAGAAAATTCCAGTTTTAAAAAAAATTCCAATATTAACAACATCTTCGGGATTAACAGTCCATATTTTTTCTCCATAATTTATGGGATCAACATTATGAATGTGGACACTTGAATTTCCAGCAGGATGAGGGCCCTCAACATATATTTTTTCAACATTTTCAATTTTATCAAAAAAACCTTTTGATGTATTATCAATTGCAAGGAAAACTTTACCAAGTGTCAATTTTTTTAAAACATTTACACCTAATTGAAATTCATCCTGATTATTTTTTAAACAAAAATTATAATCAAATGATAGAGGAAGAGTGCTAAATGATGAAATAAAAATTGATTTCGGATTATCTTCAGGAGAAGCAATCGTATTGTAAGGTCTTTGTCTTATGAAAGGCCAACTTCCACTTTTCAATAGCAATTCTTTGATACTTTTTTCATCTAATTTAACATAATCTTTAGTTTCAAAAGTCTCTGATTCATTTCTGTTATCACTAGTAATAATAACCTCGATGATTTTTCTTTTTTCACCTCTAAGAATAGCAGTTACTGATCCTGAAACAGGAGAAGTAATAGTAATTCTCGGATTATTTTTAGAAAAAAATAGAGGAGATCCCTTTTTAACTTTAGCACTTTCTTTAACTAACATCTTAGGAATAACATTGAAAAATGAGTCAGGAGAAATACCATAGGTTTTAGACTCAGGAAGATCTACTAAAATCCTATCTGCCTCACCCTCCAGGTTTATATTAAAACCTTTTCTTACACGGATTTTGTTTTTTGCTAACTGCAATTAATTAAATATTTCTGCAAATTTAATAATTAAAAAACATTAGAAAAAGGAGATTATATAGTTTTTTATAATTTTTTTAAAATTTAAATTTTAATTAAAATACTAGAGTGAATCTTGTTTTTTTTTCAAAAAAAATGACAAATAATTAATTATCTTTATTCAATGAATGTCAGGATTTTTCTAGTATTTATTTTAAATATATTTTTTCTTGAAAATTCACTATGTAATGTCAAATTAGATTCATTGACTAATCATAATATAATAAAATCAATAATTTTTAAAAATATTGATCAAAATTACCAGTTTCCTATAATTAACATTAATGAAAAGTTTTTTTTAAGTTTTGATGATATTAGTAATCAAGATAATGATTACTACTATAAAATTTACCACTATGATTATAATTGGAAAAAATCTAAGCTATTTAAGAATGAATACTTGCATGGATTCGATAATCAAAGAATTACAGAGGTAAAAAGTTCTTTTGGGACAAAACAAACATACAATAATTATAAACTAGAACTACCCAATGATGAGTTAAAATTTTTAAAAACTGGAAATTATAAAATTAAGATTTTTGACATTGACGATAAATTGATTTTTGAAAGAAAATTCCTTATAGTTGATCAAAAAATTAAAATTAATTCTAAAATTAATCGATCTAGTAATATAAATAATATAGGCACGCATCAAAGAATTAATTTCATAATTGAACCTATTGATTTTTTTATTCGGGACCCTGAAAACGAAATTAAAATTTTAATTATTCAAAATTTTCAATGGGACAATATTATGGATGATATTTCTCCAACCTTTAAAATAAATAATCAAATTCACTATGTCAATAGTAATCTTTTAGAATTTGAAGGGGGAAATGAATATTATAACTTTGACAACAAAGATATAAGAGTTGAAAATCAAAATATAAGTTATGTAAGCAATGATGAAAAATACCATACATATTTATACACCAATATTGAAAAAAAATTATATCCATACACATTTGATCAGGATATCAATGGTGATTTTAAAATTTCAACTACTTTAGGAGATGATACGGAAATTGAGGCAGATTACTCCTTCGTTCATTTTAGTTTAGCTAGAACCAAATACAATGTTAATGAATCTATTTATGTTTATGGAAATTTCAATAATTATAAATTAAGTGAAGAAAATTTAATGAAATTTAATCCTAGTCTAGATCTATTTGAAAAAAGAATATTGCTTAAACAAGGTTTTTATAACTACAAATATATTTTAAAAAAAAATGACAGTATAAAAAAAAATTTAATTAGCGGATCTCATTATAGGACAGAAAATAGCTATCAAATTTTTGTATATTATAAATCTGCAGGCTCAAATTTCTTTTCCTTGATCGGTTTTGATAATTTAAATTCATTTAACATAAATAATTCAAATCTCAGTCAATAGGGATGTAAACTATTTTTTTTGTTTCAAAAAAGGGTTCTTTAAAAAATTTGTTAATATCATAAAATTGAACATTTTTAAATGTTGCTATTTCATAAGATAAGTCTCCTCCTTTCAAATAAAAAATGCCTTTTTTTGACTTATTTCTTACCAAGTATTGAAAATCTTTCATGTTCGTTACAGCCCTAGCAACAATAAAATCAACTTTTTTAGTAAAATCATTTGCATCAATGTTTAATGCGTTAACATTGTTAAGCTCTAATTTTTTTTTAATAGAATTAACAACCTTAATTTTTTTTTTGGTTTTATCAATTAAGTAAAAACTTGTACTTGGAAATAATATAGCTAAAGGTATTCCTGGAAAACCACCACCAGTTCCTACATCAAGAATAGATTCATCACATTTAAATTTTAAAATCTTAGCTATAGATAGAGAATGAAGTACATGTCTTTCATAAAAATTATTGAAATCTTTTCTAGAAATTAAATTTATCTTGGAATTCCAGCTTAAATACAAATCAAATAAAGCCTCAAATTTCTTCTCTTGATCAGATGATAAGCCTTTAAAATATTTTTTTAAAATTCTCAAAATTTTGAAAAAGAATAATTGTAAAAAAGTTACTTTTACAAAAACTACATTTGAACAATCATAAAATTAAATAATTCATTAACATGAACAAAATATCTGATAGAATTCAAAAATTACCCGCTTCTGCAACTCTAGCAATGGCTGCTAAAGCAAGAGAATTAAAAAATAAAGGCATAGATATAATCGGTTTGAGTTTAGGTGAGCCTGATTTTAATACCCCTGAATTTATAAAAAAAGCTGCTATTCAAGCTGTGGAAGATAACTATAATTCGTATACTCCTGTTGATGGTTATCAGGATTTAAAAGAATCTATTCAAAGAAAGTTTTTAAGAGATAATAACTTAAGCTATAATTTATCCCAAATAGTTGTTTCTACTGGTGCTAAGCAATCTATAGCTAATGTTTTTAGCGCATTACTTAACCCTGGTGATGAAGTTTTACTACCAGCACCTTATTGGGTAAGTTATTCTGCAATCGCTAATCTATCTGAAGCAGATTATAAAATTATTCCTACAGATATCACGGAAAACTTTAAAGTTAGTCCTGACAAGCTTGAATCTTATATTACTGAAAAATCAAAAATTATAGTATTCAATTCACCAAATAACCCTTGTGGAAATATATACAGCGAAAACGAATATCGTGATTTGGGTAAAATACTTAAAAAGTATCCAAATTTATTTATTCTTTCAGATGAAATTTATGAACATATTAATTATGGAATTAAGAGCTTTAGCATTGCTTCAATTCCTGAATTATATGACAGGACTATAACAGTTAATGGTGTTGCTAAAGCATTTGCAATGACTGGATGGAGAATTGGATATATTGGTGCACCAGAATGGATAGCAAAAGCATGTAATAAGGTGCAAGGCCAGATTACAAGTGGCGCCAATTGTATAGCTCAAAGAGCTACTATAGCTGCACTAGATTCTCCAGTTGAAAAAATCAAGTATATGGTTGATGAATTTAGAAAAAGAAGAGATATGATAGTAAATTTATTATCAGATATTAAAGGGTTTAATATTAATGTTCCTGAGGGAGCTTTTTACGTTTTTCCTGACATTTCATATTTCTTTGGAAAAAAACTAAAAAATAAATTAATCAATAATTCAACTGATTTTGCAATATTTCTTCTTGAAGAAGCTAATGTTGCAACAGTTACTGGTGAAGCATTTGGTAATCCAAATTGTATAAGAATTTCATACGCAGCATCAGTTGAAAAAATAAAAACTGCAATTGAGAGAATTAAAGAAGCATTAAATTAGATTTTTCACTTCGAATTAATTATTTTTTCCTGATGAATTATTGACTCTTGATGAATTGCCTTATAAATTCTTGAGATAAATTCTCTAGTTAAACCCTTGGAATTTCCTTCATCAATCATTTTATCTAATATTTCATTCCATCTTTTATTTTGAAGAACAGCTACATTCTTTGTTTTTTTCAACCCACCTATTTCTTCCGAAATTTTCATTCTTTTACCTAAAGAATCTAAAATTGAGTGATCAATAATATCAATCTGAGTTCGTAGACTATAAAGCTCATTTTTATATTTTTCTTCCTCAACTAACTCATTTCTAACCTTTAGATCTTTCATTATTTTAATTAATGTTTTTGGAGTTATTTGTTGTTTTGCGTCACTCCATGCTTCGTCAGGATTAATATGTGACTCTATCATCAAACCGTCAAAATTTAAATCAAGTGCAGTTTGGGACAAATCAAATATTAAATCTCTTCTACCAGAAATATGGGATGGATCACAAATCATAGGAATATCTGGAAATCTATTTTTAACCTCAATTGGAATTTGCCATTCTGGAATATTTCTATACTTAGTTTTTTCATATGTTGAAAAACCTCTATGAATTAATCCTAAATTTTTAATATTTGAGTTATATAACCTCTCTACTCCTCCAAGCCAAAGAGATAAGTCGGGATTAACAGGGTTTTTAACCAAAACTATTTTATCAGTTCCATCCAAAGCTTCAGCAATTTCTTGAATAATAAAAGGACTTACCGTTGATCTAGCTCCTATCCAAAGTACATCAACATCATGATCTATAGCTAATTTGACATGATTAGCGTTGGCAACCTCAGTAGCAGTTAATAAATTTGTTTCTGACTTGACTTTTTGTAACCATTTCAAGCCTATAGCTCCAACACCTTCAAACATTCCTGGTCTCGTTCTTGGTTTCCATATTCCAGCCCTAAAAATTGTAACATCACTGTTGTTTAACTCGTGAGCTATTTTCATTACCTGACTTTCTGTCTCTGCACTACAAGGCCCAGCTATCACAAGCGGATGAGATAAATTAAAATTATTTAACCAATCCTTCATTTTTTTGTTATTCTTCATTTTTTATTTCTTTTTTGTTATATTATCTAATACAGATTTTAATTCATTAGTGTATTTTATTTGATTTTTAATTTGACTAAAATTATCATTAAGTAATTCAGTTTTAAAATCAATTAAATTCTTTATATAATCATCTAAAATTTTTAAAATATTACTTTTATTTTGAGAAAAAATTGGGGTCCACATATCTGGTGAGCTTTTAGCTAATCTTACTGTTGATTCAAAACCACTGCCTGCCAAATCTAAAATATCAATCTTAGATTTTTTATCTAAAACTGTTTTTCCTAACATAAATGAACTTATATGAGAAAGATGTGAAACAATAGCCATATGTTTATCGTGAATTTTAGGAGTCATCTCTTTTATTTTCATTCCTAAAGATATAAATAGTTTCTCTGCAATTTTAAGAAGATCTTTACGAGTTTTGTTTTTCTCACACAAAATTTGAATCTTATCCTTAAATAAACCATTTAAAGCATGCTTAGAACCAGAAAACTCATTGCCAGCTATAGGATGAGTAGCTAAGTAAAGATCTCTATTAGAGTGATATTGAACAGCTTTACAAATTTTTTCCTTAGTAGATCCAAAATCAATTACAAGGGTATTTTTATCAATAATTGACAAAATTTTTGGTAGTAATTTTAATGAAACATCTACGGGTGTAGCTAAAAAAACAATGTCAGAATTAATAAATTTTTTTGATTTACCAACCTGGTCTATAATACCATTTTTTAATGCATATTTTAAATTATCTGAATTTAAATCATGACCAATAACATTTAAATCAAAATTTTTTCTTAAATCAAGGATCATAGATGACCCAATTAAACCAACACCAATTAATTCAATATTCATTTTAATCTATTTATTGCTTCTTTAATTTTTTTTTCATTTAAGCATAAAGATATTCTTACATGACTCTTTCCTTGAGATCCAAAAATTATTCCAGGAGTTATAAATATTTTATGTTTACTTAACAAATTCTCTACATAATCATAAGAATTTTGTTTATCTGGAATTTTGGCCCACACAAACATTCCAACTGAACCACTTTGGACTTTTAGATTTAAAATTTCGCACAACTTTAAAACTAATCTTTTTCTTTCCTTATAATGTTTGTTCAGACTATTGAACCAGGTATCAGATAAATTCAGTGCTTCAATTGCTCCCATTTGAATGCCATAAAACATACCTGAGTCCATATTACTTTTAATTTTTAAAATTTTATTTATCATATGTCTAGAACCAACTACCATTCCCACTCTCCAACCAGGGATATTGTGAGATTTACTTAATGAATTTAATTCTAAACATGAATCAAAAGAATTTCTGATATTAAAGATACTTTTAGGACTATCATTTAAAATAACACTGTATGGATTGTCATTAATTAAAATAATATTTTGCGCCTTGGTAAATTCAACTATCTGACTTAACTTTTGTTCATCAAAATTAGAACCAGTAGGCATATTTGGATAATTAATCCACATGATTTTAATCCCTTTTAAATTCAAAGATTTTAACTTTTCAATATCTGGATACCAATTATTATTTTCCTCTAAATCGTAAAATACGGGTTCAGCTTCAACTATCTTTGAAGCAGATAGATATGTAGGATAACCAGGATTAGGAATTAAAACTCGATCACCTTTATTCAAAAAAGCTAGAGATATATGAATAATACCTTCCTTAGAACCCATTAAAGGTAAAATTTCAGAATTTTTTTCAAGATAAATTTTATATTTTCTCTCATAATACTTTGCAATAGAACTTCTTAGCTGCGGAATACCCTGGTAACTTTGATACATGTGAGATTTATCATTTTTTAAGCTATCTGATAAAGCCATTTCAACATTATTATGAGGGGAAATATCAGGGTTACCAATTGCCATGTTAATAATATTTTGACCTGACTTGATAAGCTTATTTACTTCTTTTAGTTTTATTGAAAAATAATATTCTTTTAAATTTTTTAATCTGTCAGAAAATTGCTCCATTTTATGCTTTTTTATATTCTCCCAAAATCTTAAATTCTTGAGCAATCTTTAATAATTTAAAGCAAGCCTCATTGTAATTTTCTACTTCTTCAAAAGTAACATCAACAAAAAAAGCGTATTTACCTGGCCTCTCTATAACAGGTAAAGATTGAATTTTTGTCAAATTCAATTTAAAATCACTCATAATCTTTAAAACATTTGCCAAACTTCCTCTTTGATGATTCAAAATAAATTTTAAAGAAGCTTTATCGAAATGTTTATTCTTCTTAGATCTATGATTTTCAACGATAACAAATCTGGTAATATTATTTTTTATAGTTTGAATCGACTTTGATAACACTTCAAGTCCATACAATCTAGCAGCAGAGATGCTTGCAATAGCACCAATATTTAAAATTTGTTTCTCCGCAATATTTTTTGCAGTTTCAGCTGTATCATCTGATTCAATTAACTTAATATTTTTGTATTTTTTAAAAAATTTTTTACATTGTAAAATTGCCATTGGATGTGAGTGAACTTCATTTAAATCGTTTATTTCCTGGCCTTTTAGTGCAAGAAGGTTGTGATTTATATTCAAAAAATACTCTCCTATAATATTAAGTTTGTAATTGTCAATTAATGCATAATTAGGAATTATTGATCCAACTATTGAATTTTCAATTGCCATAATACCTTTTGATACCTTTTTATCTATAATTTTTTCAACTAGCTCATCAAATGTTGAGCACTCTACAAAACTAAAATTCTCACCATAACAATTTACACCTACCTTATGATGAAATGATCCAATTATTCCTTGAATTGCAATTAAATCTTTTTTATTACTCATATTTTTATAAAAAAAAAGCCCTAAATTAATTAGGACTTGAATATTTGAAATTAATACATAGAAGTCCTATTCGAATAAATCAAAAAAATAAGGATAGAAATAATATGTAATAAATTTTGACTTCATTTTTTTTACAAAAGTATAATTCAGTTTCACATAAACAAATTATTTTAGTTTTTTTATTTAAAAATATTTTTTAAAATTTTAGATAATTTTGAATATTCCATTAAAAAGGCGTCATGTCCAAAAGCAGAATTAATAATTTCGTGATCTATTTCAACACCAACTTTATTTGCTATATTAATTGTCTTTATGTCTTCTTCTATTGGAAAAAAAAGATCACTATCAATTGATATTATTATGATTTTTGATTGTATTTTTTTTAAAATTATTTCAATTTTTTCACCATACCTAGTTATGTCAATTGTGCTAAGTAGGTGATTCATCATTTTATATGATCTCAAATCAAACCTATTTTTTAATTTTTCACCATGATGATATAACCATGACTGAACATTAAAAATATTTTGTTCATCATTAAATGATCTATTAAATCTAACTTTAAATGAAACTGGTGTGCGATAACAAAGCATAGCATGCATTCTAGCTACATTTAAAGAATCCTTTGATAAATTTAAAATTTCATTTTGAACAGTTGTATTTGCAATCATCCAGTCAGTTGACTTCCAATCACCAGCTATTGGAATTAGATTTCTAATAAAATCAGGAAACAATGCCGCTAATTCCCAACATAATCCGGCTCCAATGGAACCACCAATTGCAGCATATAACCTAGAAATATTAAGCTTATCAAGAGCTTTTTTAAAAATTCTGGCAATATCTGAAGTATTAAAATCTTTATAATTGTCAAAATAAACACCATCAAAACCATTTCCGGGAATATTGAAGCTAATAATAGTATAATTTTTAGTGTCTATTGGTCCACCAGAATAAATTATTTTTTTCCACCATCCATCTATACCTGCAACATCAGAATTACCAGTTAACGGATGTAGAACCAAAACTATTGGATTAGATCCAATTTTTTTTCCAAAAATTTGATATGAAACCTTGAACTCTTTATAATTAAATGAAGAGTCAAGGTTAATATCGTGTATTTTCAGAGTTTTTAGTTCTGACAAAATTTAAATTTAAAAGGTAGACAATAAATCTTCTTTTAAATCATTAATATTTTCTAAACCAACAGATAACCTAACTAA
The DNA here is from genome assembly GCA_002702875.1 of Flavobacteriaceae bacterium. Taxonomy (GTDB): domain Bacteria; phylum Bacteroidota; class Bacteroidia; order Flavobacteriales; family Flavobacteriaceae; genus TMED220. Next base: position 16,022 of record PACV01000016.1, on the reverse strand, counting down.
ATCATCAGAAACTCCAGTTGACTTTTGTTCATCTTTTGTAAGTTGCTGATGGGTTGTGCTTGCTGGATGGATGATTAATGATTTAGAATCACCAATATTAGCTAGTAAAGAAAATATTTTAGTATTGTCTGCAACTTTTTTTGCAGCTTCAAAACCACCCTTTAGTCCAAATGTCAATATACCACTATGACCTTTTGGTAAATATTTCTTAGCTAACGAACTATATCTACTAGAAGCTAGTCCTGGATAATTAACCCAAGAAACAGCACTTTGATCTTCTAACCACTTAGCTAGCTCAAGAGCATTTTTCGAATGTTGTTCCATTCTTACAGGAAGTGTTTCCAAACCTTGAATTATCTGAAAGCTATTAAATGGACTTGGAGCTGCACCCAGATCTCTCAATCCCTCAACTCTTATTCTAGCAATAAAAGCAGCAGGCCCAAGTGCTTCATGATAATTTAAACCATGGTAACTTGGTGATGGCTCTGTAAACTCAGGAAATAAACCATTTCCGTAATTAAATTTTCCTGAATCTACTATTATACCACCCATTGCGGTTCCATTACCATTTATATATTTAGTTAAAGAATGGATTACAATATTTGCACCATAGTCAATTGGTTTAAGCAAAAAAGGTGTAGCCACAGTGTTATCAACTATAAAAGGAACCTTCGAATTTTCTGCAATTTTTGCAATACTCTCAAGATCAACTACATCCAATTTAGGGTTACCCAATGATTCAGCAAAAAAAGCTCTGGTATTTTCTTTTACAGCAGATTTAAAATTTTCTGGATCATCAGGATCAACAAAGGTAGTTGTAATTCCCAATCTTGGGAGTGTGTTTTTTAACATATTATATGTACCACCATACAAACTATTTGAGGCTACAATATGATCACCTGACTTTAATAAAATCAAAAGTGTAGTTGAAATAGCTGAGGTGCCTGACGCTGTTGCAACAGCTGCAATACCACCTTCAAGTTCAGCTAACCTTTGCTCCAAAATGTCATTTGTGGGATTATTTAATCTTGTGTAAATGTATCCTGGCTCAGCTAAAGAGAATAAACTTGCAGCATGATCAGCATTTTTAAATACATAAGATGTTGATTGATATAAGGGTACAGCTCTGGTTCCCTCAGTTTTACTTACATCGTGTCCTGAATGTAAAGCATTTGTTTCAAAATTTTTGTTTTCCATATTTAATTATTTTTGTTTTCCATTATTTAAAAGTTTTTTTTATTAATTCAACGTAATCTAATTTCTCCCAAGTAAAAAGTTCTAAATCTAATTCAATTTTCTTACCTGAAATACTATTAAATATTTTTTTAATTTCTTTTGGTTCCCTTCCCATATGACCATAAGTTGAGGTTTCTTGGTATATAGGATTTCTTAATTTTAATCTTTTTTCAATTCCAAAGGGAGTTAAATCGAAAATTTTACTGACCAAATCTGATATTTCTCTATCACTTCTATCTATTTTTGAGGAACCAAATGTATCAATAAATATTGAAGTGGGTTTTGATATACCAATAGCATAACTTAACTGAACCAAAACCTCTGTGGCAATATCTGCAGCAACAATATTCTTAGCAATATGCCTTGCTGCGTAAGCTGCACTTCTATCAACCTTACTAGGGTCTTTTCCACTGAATGCCCCCCCACCATGAGCTCCTTTTCCCCCATATGTGTCAACAATAATTTTTCTTCCAGTTAAACCTGTGTCACCATGTGGGCCTCCTATAACAAACTTTCCAGTTGGATTAACAAAATATTTTATTTTTTCATCAAAAAGTTCTCTTACATTGCTAGATAAATTTTTAATTAATCTGGGAATAAGAATATTTTTAATATCACCATTAATTTTATTTAACATAAAAGATTCACTATTATCAAACTCGTCGTGCTGGGTTGAAATAATTATTGTATCAATTTTCTTAGGATTATTATTACTGTCATATTCAATTGTTACTTGCGACTTAGAGTCAGGTCTAAGGTATTTAATATCTTTATTTTCTTTTCTTAATTTGGTTAATTCTAACAACAATTTATGTGACAGATATAGTGGTAAAGGAATATGATCATCAGTTTCAGAAGTAGCATACCCAAACATTATACCTTGATCTCCAGCTCCTTGAAATTTATTATTAATTTTATCAACTCCTCGATTAATATCTGCAGATTGTTCGTGAATAAATGAATTGAAATTACAAGAATCTCCAGTGAATTTGTAATCTGGGTTGGTATAGCCAACCTTGTTAATTGTCTCTCTAACTATTTTTTCCGTATTAATTTCAGCATTACTTTTAACTTCTCCGGCAAGAACTGTTTGGTTTGTTGTTACTAATGTCTCACATGCAACTTTACTTTTAGGATCAAAAGCAAGATAATTATCTAGAATAGCATCACTTATTTGGTCTGCCAACTTATCTGGATGACCTTCACTAACAGATTCAGAAGTAAAAAAATATGACAATTAAAATTGTTTTAGGCGGCAGGACTGAATGCTTTAAAACAAAAAAACTGCTTTAGCATTTTTTTTTTGAGGTTGCAATCAGTCAAATCCCTCCTCGTTATCAATTTGCGAATTTAAAACTAAATTTTAACTAAACAAATTTTTTGCAAATAAAAATAAAATTGAATTTACCCATTTAAAAAATTACTTATATTTAAAACATAATATTACCACATAAATTTTATGCATATCGCTATATCAGGAAATATTGGAGCTGGAAAAACTAGTTTAACTAAACTTCTTTCGAAGCATTACAGATGGCAAGCTCATTTTGAAGAAGTACTTGAAAATCCTTATCTAGACGACTTTTACAACCAAATGGAAAGGTGGTCTTTTAATCTTCAAATTTATTTTCTTAATAGTAGATTTGGACAATTAATGGAAATTCAAAAAAGTGGTAAAAATGTTATTCAAGATAGAAGTATTTACGAAGACGCCTTTATTTTTGCTCCAAATCTTCATTCAATGGGATTACTAACTCAAAGAGACTTTAAAAACTACATTTCACTTTTTGAATTAATGGAAAATATGGTTAGTGGTCCAGACCTACTGATTTATCTAAGAAGTAGCATACCTAATCTTGTTAGTCAAATTCATAAAAGAGGAAGAAAGTACGAATCAACTATTAGCATTGATTACTTAAGTAGACTTAATGAAAGATATGAAGCCTGGATTCAAGGTTATGAAAAAGGAAGACTTTTGATTATAGATGTAGATGATCTTAACTTTGTAGATAATAAAGATGATTTAAGTAAAATTATTGAAAAAGTAGACTCACAAATAAATGGAATATTTAATTAATCTTAAGTTAACAACGGAGCAATAACTAAACCTACAAGGCAGGTTAATTTAATTAGTATATTCATTGATGGACCAGATGTATCTTTAAATGGATCCCCAACTGTATCTCCTGTAATTGAAGCCTTATGCTCCTCAGATCCTTTATAAGTCATTTTACCATTAATCTCAACTCCTGATTCAAAAGATTTTTTAGCATTATCCCATGCCCCTCCTGAATTATTTTGAAAAATAGCCCACACAACTCCACTAACACATACACCAGCCATATATCCACCTAAAGGCTCAGCACCAAAAATTAGACCAATTAAAACTGGTGATATAATAGTTAATAGACCAGGGAAAATCATTTCCTTCAGAGCAGCTTTAGTTGATATGTCAACACACTTAGCATATTCGGGTGTACCTTTACCATCCATAATATCTGGTATTTCTCTGAATTGCCTCCTCACCTCTTCCACCATTTCCATAGCTGCCTTTCCAACTGATTCAATTGCCAAAGCAGAAAAAATTACAGGTATCATAGCCCCTAAAAAAAGCATAGCTAAAACATCAGCTTTAAAAATATTTATACCGTCAATTCCCGTGAAAGTTACATATGCTGCGAATAAAGCAAGAGCAGTTAGAGCAGCTGAAGCAATAGCAAAACCTTTTCCAACTGCAGCTGTGGTGTTACCAACTGAATCTAAAATATCAGTTCTTTTTCTTACCTCTGAATCTAATTCACTCATCTCAGCTAAACCTCCTGCATTATCAGCAATTGGTCCAAAAGCATCAATTGCAAGTTGCATCCCAGTAGTGGCCATCATAGCTGAAGCTGCTAAGGCAACACCATAAAAACCCGCTAAAATATAAGAAATAAAAATTGCCGAAGAGAATAAAATAACAGATAAAAAAGTTGATTTCATTCCAACAGCCAAGCCAGCAATTATATTCGTTGCAGCACCTGTTGAACTATTTTTCACTATATCCAAAACAGGTTTTTTACCTAAACTTGTATAATAAGATGTAACTAGTGAAATCAATGCACCAACTAAAAGTCCAACTAAAGATGCAAGGAAAACATTTATAGATGGAATAATTTTATATCCCTCCCCAAAAAACTTCATATTAATTTTTTCAGGTAAGATCCAATCTATAAGAAAATATGAAACTATTAATGTAATAATTATAGCTACCCAGTTACCAAGATCTAGAGCTTTTTGAACCTTTGACTCTGTTGCGTTGTTATCTGAAATTTTAACAAACAACGTTCCTATGATTGATGAAATAATTCCAACACCAGCTATAACAATAGGTAAAATAATTGGGCCCATATTATTAAAGGAATCTTGATACTGAGAGTTAATTGACATGTCGTTGATAACATAATTACCTAGAACCATAGCTGCAAGAACGGTAGCTACGTATGAGCCAAATAAATCGGCGCCCATTCCTGCTACATCCCCAACATTATCTCCAACATTATCTGCAATTGTAGCAGGATTTCTAGGATCGTCCTCTGGAATACCTGCTTCGACTTTACCAACTAAGTCTGCTCCGACATCAGCAGCCTTTGTATAAATTCCACCACCAACTCTAGCAAACAGAGCAATTGATTCAGCTCCTAAAGAGAATCCAGCCAATGACTCTAAAATTATTGTCATTTCTTTGTAAAAATTGTTATCGTCTGTAAGGAAAGCACCGACAAAAAATAAAAATAATAATGTTAAACCAAGAACTGACAATCCTGCAACTCCTAAACCCATAACTGTACCTCCACTAAAAGAAATTTTTAATGCTTTTGGTAAGCTTGTTTTTGCAGCTTGGGCAGTTCTTGTATTTGCATCTGTAGCAATTCTCATCCCAATATTACCAGCTAATCCTGAAAAAAATGCCCCAATAATAAATGCTGGTACAATCATCCAACTTGTAGTTTCAACACTTATAGAAATAATATAAAGGGCTACTGAAGCAATTACAACAAATACCAAAAGTAATTTATACTCAGCATTTAAGAAAGCTAACGCGCCTTGCTTTATCGATTTTGAAATTTTCTTCATCTTATCAGACCCAGCATCCTGTTTTTTTACCCAACTTGTTTTGTACAACATAAAAATTAAGCCAATCAAAGAAAACAATAGAGGTAGGTAAATTGTATATTTTTCCATAGGTGTTTATTTATTTTACTGGGCGAAAATAATTAATCAATTTATAGAATAAAAATAATAACACATAAATTTATTGTTTATGGTAAATTACTTTTTTTACGGCTTTAATAACATCTAAACTGTTTGGCAACCATTCTTTGAGCAAAACAGGTGAGAAAGGTGCTGGAGTATCTGCAGTATTGATTTTTTCAATAGGTGAATCTAAATAATCAAAAATTTCATTTTGAACTTGATAAGTTACTTCAGTTGAAATATTTCCAAAAGGCCACGACTCTTCTAAAATTACTAACCTATTAGTTTTTTTAACAGATTCAAAGATAACTTTATAATCCAAAGGTCTTATTGTTCTTAGATCAATAATTTCGCAACTTATATTTTCCTTTTCCAATTCATCTGCCGCTTTAAATGCCTCCTTAATAATTTTACCAAAAGATACAATTGTAACATCATTTCCTTTTCTTTTAATATCTGCAACACCAATAGGTAATAAATATTCCTCATCTGGAACTTCCCCTTTATCACCATACATTTGTTCTGATTCCATAAAAATTACTGGGTCGTCATCTCTTATAGCTGACTTCAGTAAACCTTTCGCATCATATGGGTTTGATGGAACAATAACTTTTAAACCAGGGCAATTAGCAAACCAACTTTCAAAAGCTTGAGAATGAGTCGCAGCTAACTGACCTGCTGAAGCAGTTGGTCCTCTAAATACAATTGGACACGGGAATTGTCCTCCAGACATTTGGCGAATCTTAGCTGCATTATTAATAATTTGATCAAGCCCAACTAAAGCAAAATTAAATGTCATGAATTCAATAATAGGTCTATTACCTGTCATCGTAGAACCAACACCAATTCCAGAAAAACCGGCTTCAGAAATTGGTGTATCAATAACTCTTTTTTCTCCAAATTCATCTAACATACCTTTGGATGCCTTGTATGCTCCATTGTATTCAGCGACCTCTTCACCCATTAAATAAACTGTTTTGTCTCTTCTCATTTCTTCAGACATAGCTTCAGCAATTGCCTCTCTAAATTGAATTGTTCTCATTTTTAAAAAAATATTTACAAATTTAATTTTTTATTGGTTAACAATTTATTTTTGTCATTATTTTATTTAATTAACAATTTACGAGAAATTAGTTTAATTTTGAGAATATGGATTTAATTCAACTTGAAATAATTGGCATATCGTACAGTCAAACTCAAACAGGAGCTTACGCTTTAATATTAAGTGAAATTATTGGGAAAAGAAAATTACCAATTGTCATTGGTGGATTTGAAGCTCAATCCATTGCAATTGGAATAGAAAATGATATTACACCGCCTAGACCTCTAACTCATGACTTATTCAAAAATGCATTAAATAAGTTTAAAATTTCTGTTAAAAAGGTAATTATCCACAAATTAGTAGATGGAGTTTTTTTCTCAAAAATTATTTGCGAAAAGGATAAAGTTGAGCAATCAATTGATGCAAGAACCTCAGATGCTGTTTCAATTGCAATTAGATTTAAAGCTCCGATTTTCACAAATGAATTGATTTTGAGTGAAGCGGGATTTTCTGATTCAAAAAATTTTGAAGAAAAAAAACTCCCAGTTAATCAATGGGTTGAAAAATTTATTGACGAAAAATCACCAAAGGATATTCTTCCAAGTAATTTATCAAAAATTAGCTTTAATGATTTAAATAAGCTTTTAAAAAAACTTGTTAAAATGGAAGATTATGAGGGAGCAGCTAAAGTTAGAGACGAAATCCTGAAAAGAAAAATAAGATAAAGTTTGTTAAAATTTTTTAATAACTATTTTACATAAAAACATTAAAAAAGTTGTGAATAATTAATTTTATATTAGTTATGGAGCAGTATTTAAAATTAATTCGTGAAATCAGAAAAAACGGAGTAGAGAGAAAAGACAGAACCGGAACTGGTACAAAAAGTATCTTTGGCTATCAAATGAGGTTTAATTTAAATGATGGTTTTCCTTTAGTTACTACAAAAAAAATACATTTGAAATCAGTAATACATGAACTCCTTTGGTTTCTTAATGGCGATAGCAATATAAATTATTTGAATGAAAATGGAGTCAGAATATGGGATGAATGGGCAAATAAAAATGGAGATTTAGGTCCTATTTACGGAAAGCAGTGGAGAAGTTGGAATAATGAGGAAATCGATCAAATAAAAATTTTAATTAAAAATCTAAAAACAAATCCCAACAGTAGAAGGCACTTAATTACAGCGTGGAATCCCTCAGTTTTGCCTGAAGAAAGTAAAACCTTTAGTGAAAATGTTAAAAACGGAAAAGTTGCATTACCGCCTTGTCATGCTTTTTTTCAGTTTTATGTTTCAAATAATAAACTCTCTTGTCAATTGTATCAAAGAAGTGCTGATGTATTTTTAGGTGTACCCTTTAACATAGCATCATATTCACTTTTGACATATATGATAGCTCAGGTTTGTAAATATGGGGTTGGAGACTTTATTCACACTTTTGGAGATGCTCACATTTATGATAATCATTCAAATCAAATTGATGAACAGCTTAAAAGAACTCCTAAATCACTCCCTAAAATCATGATAAATCCTAATATTGATGATATATTTAAATTTAAATATGAAGACTTTCAACTAATTAATTACGATCCCTATCCATTAATTAAGGGTAAGGTTTCAGTCTAGTTCATAATGTCACAAATAGAAAAAAAATTAATTCATAATAAATCAATTACATTAATTGCTGCAGTATCAAAAAATAATGGAATTGGTTTAAACAATAAACTTTTGTGGTATAATAAAGATGATCTAAAAAGGTTTAAAGAATTAACAATTGGCCATTCAATTATAATGGGCAGAAAAACATTCGAGTCACTTCCTAACGGAGCACTTCCTAACAGGAAAAATATTGTTTTAACTAGAGAAAAAAACTATTCTAACAAAAACATTTTTGTTGCAAACAATATAAATGATGCAATTCAATTGACAAAAAATGATTCAAATCCATTTATTATTGGAGGTGGTGAAATTTATTCCTTATTTTTTGAAATTGCTCAAAAAATTGAATTAACTAAAATAGATAAATTTTTTAAGGCTGATACTTTTTTCCCAAAAATTGAAGAAAAAGAATGGGAAATTATGAGCGAAAAAATATGTTTGAAAAATGAAAATAATTTATATAATTACAAATTTATAACCTACAAAAGATCTAAAGTTAAATGAAAGCATTTGTGTTTCCAGGACAAGGTTCTCAGCAAATTGGCATGGGTAAAAAACTATATGAATATTCTGAAGTTAGTAAAAAACTTTTTAATATGGCAGATAAAATTATGCAGTTTGAAATTTCAAAGGTGATGTTTGAAGGTAGCTCTGATGATTTAAAAAAAACAAAAAATACTCAACCTGCTATTTTTATATTTTCAGTTATTAAAAGTATACTAATGAAAAATAATTTTAATCCTGATTTTGTTGCAGGTCACTCTCTAGGCGAATTATCAGCACTAACTTCAGTTGGTGTTTTAAGTTTTGAAGATGGACTCCAACTTGTAAAACTACGATCATCAGCAATGGAGGAAAGTTGTAAAATTTTAAATGGCGGGATGGCTGCAATAATAGGATGTGATAACGAAATTATTGAAAAAATATGCGATGAAACCAATGGAGAAGTTGTACCTGCTAACTACAATTATCCAGGTCAATTAGTTATATCTGGAATAAAATCGAGAGTTGAAATAGTGAACAAAATTTTAATTGAAAAAGGAGCTAAAAGAGCTATTATGCTACCAGTAAGCGGAGCATTTCATTCACCGCTTATGAAGACTGCTCAAAAAAAATTAGAAGAAAAAATAAACGAAATTGAATTTAATAAACCCAAGTGTAAAATTTTTCAAAATTCAACAGGAAATATGGAAAGTGAACCAAAAAAAATAAAAGAAAATTTGGTTTCTCAAATTACTAGTCCAGTTAAGTGGTCTCAGAGCATCGAAAGAATGATCAAATGTGGAGTAAATAAATTTATTGAAATTGGACCAGGTAATGTTTTACAAGGCATCATAAAAAAAATCAACAAGTCAGTTGAAGTGAATTCATTTGAATTATAATTAGTTAATAAACTCTAAAACTTTATTTGATATATACTTAATCTGATCTTCATCTAATTCAGTATGCATTGGAAGTGATATAACCTCTTTGCACAAATCATTTGTAACTTTAAAATTTTTATCATTATTCCTTGTGCTTGAGTAAGCTTTTTGTGAATGAAGAGGTATAGGGTAGTATATTCCACATGGAATACCATTTTCACTAAGATAATTAACTAAAGGATCTCTTTTTTTATTAGTAATTTTGAGAGTGTATTGATGAAAAACGTGAGAAAGATGATTTTCAGGAAATTTTGGGACAATAATTTTTGAATTATTTGAAAGAAGATCCGTATACATTTTAGCAAATTTTTTTCTTGAATTATTGTAATCATCTAGAAGTTTTAATTTTACATCCAAAATTGCAGCTTGAATTGAATCTAGTCTGGAATTTACTCCTACTATATCATGATGATATCTTTTGTACATTCCATGGTTGGAAATTCCGCTAATTTTAGCAGCAAGTTCATCATCGTTCGTAAAGATAGCACCACCATCACCATAACCACCCAAATTTTTTGATGGAAAAAATGATGTAGCTGAAATATCACCTATAGTACCTGTTTTTTTTTGTTCACCATTTTTAAAAATATAACTAGCTCCCATAGCTTGAGCATTGTCCTCAATAATTTTCAAACCAAACTCTTGTGAAATTGATAATAATTCATCCATATCAACAGACTGACCAAACAAGTGAACAGGTATGATAACTTTCGTTTTTTTTGTAATTGATTTTCTAATTTTTTGCATGTCAATATTAAAGTTCACTGGGTCCACATCAACCAAAACTGGCGTTAAACCTAGTAACATAATAACCTCAACAGTAGAGGCAAATGTGAAATCAGTAGTAATAACTTCATCTCCTGGTTTCAAATCTAAAGACATTAGACATATTTGAAGAGCATCTGTTCCATTTGCACAAGTAATAACATGTTTTACTCCTAAATATTCTTTTAAATTTTCTTTAAAATTTGAAACTGAAGGGCCATTAATAAAAGTAGTGTTTTCAATAACATTAGAAATAGAATCATTAATTTCCTTTTCAATTTTTTTATACTGACCTTTGAGGTCAACCATTTCAATTTTTTTCATATTACAAAAAGATATTTTTTTTAAAAAAGTAAACTTCTTTTTTTGATAACAAACTTAAAAACTATTTTTGAAACATGATTTATAATTTACTCATAAGTATACTTTTATTTTTTTTAAAATTTGTTTCGATATTTAATTTGAGAGCAAAAACACTTATTAATACTAGAAATAATATTAATCAAAAATTATCTAATAATATTAAAAAAAAAGATAAGGTACTTTGGTTTCATTGTTCATCCCTCGGTGAATTTGAACAAGCCAGGCCTTTAATTGACTATTATTTTAATAATTTCTCAGAATACAAAATCCTTATTACTTTTTTTTCTCAGTCTGGGTATGACATCCAGAAGAATTATAAAAATGCTCACATTGTTAGTTATTTACCATTTGATAAAAAAAATAAAATCAAAAACTTTCTAGATTGTTTCAAACCAAAAATATTGTTTTTAATTAAATATGAATTTTGGCCTGAATTAATAAATCAAACAAAAAAAAGGAAGGTTAAAATTTATTCAATTTCAAGTGTTTTTAGAAAAAATCAAATTTACTTCAAAATCTACGGATTATTTTTTAAAAAAGTGTTAAGGAAAATTGATCACTTTTTTTTAAATGATTTAAGTTCATCAAATTTATTAAAAGATATAGGAATCCTTAATACTTCAGTTGTGGGTAATACAAAATTTGACAGGGCACTTAAAATATTGTCAAATAATACTGAAATAGAATATGTATCAAAATTTAAATCAAATAAAATGTGTCTTGTTCTTGGAAGTGTATGGAAAAAAGATCTTGAAATAATTTTAAAAAATTTAAATGAATTAAAAAATTTAAAAATTATAATTGCTCCTCATAAACCTGATAAGGAACACTTAGATTATATAACAAAAAATATTAATTCTAACTATTCATTATTTAGTTCAAAAAAGAAAAGTTTTAAAAGTAAAATCCTAATTGTAGATAATGTTGGTAGTTTAAATAAAATTTATAAATATGCTGACATTGCTTATGTTGGTGGTGGGATGGGAAAATCTGGTATTCACAATACAATTGAGCCTGCTGTTTATAAAATACCAGTAATTGTGGGGAAAAACTTTTTAAAAGACAATGATACCAAGGAATTAGTTGATTTAAAGGGTATTGTAAGTATACAAAACTCAAATGAATTTATTGATACTCTGAACTTTTTAATTAAAAACAAAAAAAATAGAAATAAAATGGGTGTAATAAACTATAAATATATTTTATCAAAATCTGGTTCGGTAGAAAAAATAATAAATAAAATTAATTTGAAATAACACTAAATTTATCTTATCATTATTATATTAGTAAAAAATAATAATGAAAAAGATACTCTTTTTTCTAATTTCAATAGCCTTTTTTTTAAGTTTTAATTTAAACTCACAAGAAAAAAAGAATCTAAATGTTATTCTAATGATAGGTGATGGAATGGGTATGAGCCAAATAACATCTGGAATGTACTCGTTAAATAACAGAACTTCACTTGAAAAAATGCCTCATATTGGAATATCCAAAACCCATTCTTATAGTTCTCTTGTTACAGATTCTGCAGCTGCAGGTACAGCTATTGCATGTGGTGAAAAAACAATTAATGGAACGTTAGGAATTAACCCACAAAATAAACAATTGGAGTCTATATTAGAAATAAGCAAAGATTACGGCTACAAAACAGGTATAATAGCGACCTCATCAATAGTTCATGCTACACCCGCTGCATTTTATGCTAATGTAATAAGTAGAAACCAGTATGAAGATATAGCGCTTCAACTAAGTCAAAATGAAGTTGATTTTTTTGTTGGTGGAGGAAGAGATTATTTTACTAAAAGAGATGATAAGAGAAATCTTATAAAGGAAATGAGTGATTATGATTTTGTTTATTCTTTAAAAAAATTTAATGAGTCAACATCAAATAAAATTGGATTTTTTACAAGTTTAGGGGACCCATACAGAATAATTGATGGAAGAAAACCAAAATTATCTGATGCGATTGAGGCTATGTTAGATAAAATTTCATCTTATGAAAATCCATTTTTTTTGGTTGTAGAATCGTCCCAAATTGATTGGGCTGGTCATGCTAACGACTTTAATTGGATAAACGCTGAATTCCGAGAATTTGATGAAGCAATACAATCTGCAATTAATTTTTCAAACAAAAATAAAAATACATTAATTATTGTAACTGCTGACCATGAAACCGGTGGGTTAGCAATCACCGGTGGTAAGGTTAGAAGATTTACAATGAGAACTAAATGGGGAACAATAGGTCATACTGCTGAAATGGTTCCAGTTTTTTCAACAGGTCCAAAATCAGAGACTTTTTCTGGCATATACGACAATACAGATATATTTAAAAAAATATTAAATGCAATAGAAAATTGATTTTTATTTTGTTCTTGCCTTGTTAACTATTTCTGATTTAAAAGTTGTTTCATTTTCAATAACATTGTAAAATGATTCTACAAAAGCATATGCTTCTTTATATTCCTTTTCATTATCAAATAAATTTTCATGTTTTGATATTATTCCAAGAATCTTTTCTTTATTATCAATAAACTGATTTCTAATTTTATTTAATTCAGATTCGTCTCTTTTAAATCCTCTGTAAACTCTTTGTGTTACTCTATCAATACCGAGCGTTTCATTGGCGACTGAATAACTTGCATTAACTAAACCTGACATATCAAAATCATAAGGTAATGGTAAAATTTTCTTGTCTATGTAAAGAAGTTTTCCATTATGTTGATATGCTACTGAAAAATCAGTATTGCCAATCATAAATTGAAACATAGCATTCTGAATAGATGTCTCAGCATCCATAGCTAAAGGATGAATAAATCTTTCAAATACTTTTCCTTCATGATATTTCGCTACCCTTTTGTCATCTTGTATTAAAAAACCTTTTAAATTATGATCTTTAGATTTTTTCCCCTTAATTTCTCTAAATTGAATATCAACTATTTTGGTTTTAAAATGATAAGGAGAAACAACTTCATAAATTTTATATGCTAAATATTCTTTTATAATATTGTCATTTAAATCACTCTCTAATTTACATGGTAAAACAAGTTTTAGTTTTTTATTACCCTCAAATAATGTTTCTTTAGAACTTGATTTTTTAATTTTCATTTTAATGGGTGGAAAGTAACATTTGTTTCTCCTGAAATTACCTCTTGCTCTTAAAGCAACTGGGAAATTTAACCATTGATCGTTTTCATCTTTATAATATAAATCTGTTTCAATATATGTAGAATCGTTTGTTTTCCTTTGAATGTCTTTATTAGAATAACTTAATTTTAAAGATAAAATGTCATCGTTTTGAAAAAGTTGATTTACCTCATTTTGACTATGTATATTTACAAAAGGAAAAAATAAAAGTAAAAAAAACGATAGGATAAGTTTAAATTGTTGCATAATATTTTAGTTTTTTTCTTAAGTTTGATCAAATATATATTATTTAAATCGGTGAATCAATATTTTATAATAATAAATTCTAGAACACTTTTAACTTTCATTATATCTTTAATAGTTCCTTTTTTTGCCTACAAGTTAAATATATCATACAATATAGATTTAACATTGATCAGTATTGCTATAATTTTTCCAGTTGTTTTTACTGTAAGAGGAGCTTTCAGAAGGAGAGAAAAAGCTCTTGAACATATAAGTAGATTTCGTGGTAGTATGCTTACCCTAGAGAATTTATTTGATGAAAACACAAAAATGGAAGACGATAAAAAGAAAATAATTGCAAAGATCTTAATTGATACTAGTGATAAACTGGTTGACCACCTCTCAAAAAATGATTACAATACATCTGAACTAGATAAAACTACGGGTCAGATTTATCTATTTGTTAAGACCAATGGAGAATTTTTTGCAAACGGAAGGAAAGAAAAAATTTTAAGATTTTTAAGAGACGTCAATGAGTCCATTGAAAATTTGATTGCCATACACTCGCATAGAACCCCAATAAGTTTAAAGGCATATTGTAAAATTTTCATATACATGTTTCCTTTTATATACACACCAACTATAATTGAAAGAATTGGTTTTGATGCACCAAGTTGGATTACTTATTTTATTGTTATTCTAAGTACTTTTATTCTTATATCTTTATACAATATCCAAGATCAAATGGAATATCCATTTGATAAAGATGGGTTAGATGATATTAGACTTGATGAATTTAAACTTGACAGAAACAGAAAATAATTTCTAATCAATATTCACCATAGCATCGATTGTTTGAATTGATCCGTCCTCATTATGGTTTAGTTCAGTGAATTTAACTGATCTTAAATGAGTTTTTCCCCCAGACATTGAACTGTCATGAAAAAATAAATACCACTTATTTTTAAACTTAACAATTGAGTGATGATTTGTCCAGCCCAAAACAGGATTAAGAATTATTCCCCTATAAGTAAACGGTCCATATGGATTTTCTCCGGTTGCATAAACAATCTTATGGGTATCTCCAGTCGAGTAGGATAAGTAGTATTTTTTGTCATATTTGTGTATCCAAGCTGCTTCAAAAAATCTTCTATCGTTATCTCCTGAAAGAATTAAATCACCATTTTCATCAATAATTTTTACCTCTTTTGGTTCTTCGTCAAATTCTAACATGTCTTCACTCATTCTTGCTACTAAAGGAAGAAGACCAGGTTCATCATCATTTGGTAAAAATGCTGTAGGGCTCTCTGGCTGGTTTGGGTTATATTCTCCTGTTCTCCATCTTTGTAATTGGCCTCCCCATATTCCACCAAAATACATATAATATTTGCCATCATCATCTTTAAAAACGCTAGGGTCAATTGAATAACTTCCTACAATAGGTTCTTTCTCTGGGATAAATGGACCAGTTGGATTTTTTCCCTTTGCTACCCCAATTCTAAACACACCTAATGAGTCTTTAGCAGGAAAATAGAAAAAATATTCACCGTTTTTTTCATTAGCATCTGGAGCCCACATTTGTTTATATGCCCAAGGAACGTCATTAACATCAAGTGCAACACCGTGATCAACAACATTAGAATTAATATCATCCATTGAAAAAACATGATAATCTTTCATGGCAAAATGACTTCCCAAATCATCGAAAGCGTCTCCCTCGTCTACATCATGAGAGGGATAAATGTAAATTTTATCGTTAAAAATATGAACCGATGGATCAGCTGTATATATATTAGTTATTAGTGGTTTTAACTCTTTAATCTCACTTTGATTTGTTGTTTTACAAGAAACTAAAACCAAAAAAGTTAAGGCTAATTTAAATTTGAATAATCTAAGAAATTTCATTTGTTATTTTGTTTATAGAACTTAT
>PACV01000015.1 GCA_002702875.1 Flavobacteriaceae bacterium | reverse complement strand
GAAGAAAAATTTGATATTTTAAAAAAATCTATTGGTTCAAAAGTTAAAGAGCTTAGAAAAAAAGCTGGGTACAAAAGCTATGAGGTTTTTGCTTGGGACAATAGAATCAGTAGAATTCAGTATTGGAAAATGGAGAAAGGTACTAATTGCACACTAAAAAGCTTACATAAAGTGCTTTCAATTCATGATATACAAATGAAGGATTTTTTCGATTCATTAACTGAATAAATTTACAATTGAGATATTCTCATTGTATTTACCATTCCCTTGTTTGAAATTGGCATAGATGCAAGATTTATTAGCATATCCCCCTCTTTAATGTAGCCCTCTTTTTTTGCTATGCTATTAACCTCCTCTATTGTATTATCAGTACTTTCAAATTTATCATAAAAGAAAGATTTGACTCCCCAAAGTAAATTCAATTGAGATAAAATTCTTTTATTAGAAGTAAAAACTAAAATATTTGAATTAGGTCTCCAAGAGGAAATTTGAAAAGCTGTATATCCACTATTAGTTAAAGTACATATAGCTCTAGCATCAATTTCATTTGACATTACAGCCGCATGATAACAAACAGATTTCGTTATAAATCTTTTTGTTCTAACATTCGGTGGTTTAAGAGCAACTTTAATTAAAGGAGAATTTTCCACTTTCTTCAAAATAGATGTAATAGTTTTAACTACTTCAACTGGATATTTTCCAATTGATGTTTCACCTGATAACATTACAGCGTCAGCTCCATCCATAACAGAATTAGCAACATCGTTAACTTCGGCTCTAGTAGCAGTTGGTTTATTAATCATCGTTTCCATCATTTGAGTAGCAATAATAACAGGTATTCTTTGCTTTTTAGCTTTAATCACAAGTTTTTTTTGCAGTAAAGGTACATCTGCGGCAGGAACCTCGACTCCTAAATCTCCTCTTGCAACCATAATTCCATCACAATTTTTTATGATTTCATCTATATTTTCTATTGCCTCAGGTTTTTCAATTTTTGCGATAATTGGTATACGATGGTTGGATTTTGCTTCAATAATTTCCTTAAGTTTAATCAAATCTGATTGATTTCTAACAAATGATAGAGCAATCCAATCTACTCCATTATTAATAGCAAAAATTACATCAGAAATATCTTTATCAGTTAGTGCAGGCAAAGAAATTTTTGTGTTAGGCAAATTAACTCCTCTTTTGGATTTTAGTTCTCCACCTTGTATTACCTTAGATTTAACATAGTCTTTTTTATTTGTTGATTTAATTTCCAGTATAATTTTCCCATCGTCAAGTAAGACTTTCTCGCCAACATTGACATCACTTGCAAATTTTGCGTAATTAATAAATGCTTTTTTTGAGTTCCCAGTAAATTTATTTGTACTATATAAATCAAATTCATCATTAACTTTTAAAAAAGAACCATCATCAACTAGTCCAATTCTCAATTTTGGACCTTGTAGGTCAGCTAAAATTGATATGTTAACTTTTAATTTTTTACTTATTGATCTTATAATTTTTATTTTCTTTTCGACATTTTTATGATCAGCATGAGAAAAGTTTATTCTAAAAACATCCACCCCATTTTCAACCATTTTTCTAATAGTGCTGTCCTCTGAACAAGAAGGTCCTAATGTTGCCACAACTTTAGTTTTTTTAAACATATTTTTAATCAAAAATTAGATTTTCTTTATTTTTTAAAAGTTTTTCATCTACAAGATAGGATGATTCAATTTCCTCAATCAATTTAATTTTTTTTATTAATAAATCTAAATTATTAATTGAATCTTTTTTAATAAAAAAATCAACATCTTTAAATTCATCAATAAAAAAAAATTTTTTAAAGTAACTAGAATCGAAAAGTGAAAAGACTTGGTCTGTAGTTTGATTTTTTTTTAAAGCGGATTTATTTGAAAACAAATCCATTTTTTCCCTTTTATTTTTGTCAACAGACTGATATCTCTCAAACAAATAATTATTTTCGTTATTAATAACATTGTATTTCATTTTTTTGAATGAAGTTTTTAAATTTTTATTCAGTAAGTAAGCTAAAAAAAAAATTTCCACATTAGAATGAAGAGCAATTAAAAAAAATTTTTCATCATTAATAAAATCAAGTTTGTGAAATTTTATGCTCATTTATTGAAATTTCTTAAAAACAACACAAGCGTTGTGACCCCCAAAGCCAAAAGTATTTGATAAAGCAATATTTACGCTTCTCTTTTGAGCTTTTGAAATCGTAAAATTTAGTTTTGAATCAATCTTGTCGTCTAGGTTGTAATTATTAATTGTAGGAGGTATTATACCTTTATTAATTGATAAAATAATTGATATTGCTTCTATTGCTCCAGCAGCACCTAGTAAGTGTCCTGTCATAGATTTTGTTGAATTAAGATTAATATTGTATGAATGTTCACCAAAAACATCTTTAATTGCTTTGGATTCAGAAATATCACCTAAAGGAGTTGACGTTCCATGCATATTAATTGCATCAACATCTAAATGTGATATTTTAGAATTTTTAAGAGCATTAATCATTACACTTTTTGCTCCAGTTCCTTCGGGATGAGGAGCTGTCATGTGGTATGCATCAGCAGACAGACCTCCGCCAATAAATTCAGCATAAATTTTAGCATTTCTGTTTTTTGCGTGCTCATATTCTTCTAAAATAATAGCACCTGATCCCTCACCTAATACAAATCCATCTCTGTCTCTGTCAAAGGGTCTTGAAGCAGTTTTAGGATCATCATTTCTTGTAGAAAGAGCATGCATAGCATTAAAGCCTCCTATACCAGCACAAGTTATAGCAGCTTCAGATCCTCCAGTAACAATAACATCTGCATAGTCCATTTTAATGTAATTCAGAGCATCAATCAGTGCATTTGTTGAAGAAGCACAGGCAGATACAGTAGCAAAATTTGGACCTTTAAATTCATTTTTTATTGATATCATTCCTGGTGCAATATCAGAAATCATTTTTGGTATGAAAAATGGGTTAAATCTGGGAAATTTATTGTTCTCAGTGAATTCGATTATTTCGTTTTGAAAAGTTTCTAACCCTCCGATTCCAGCTCCCCATACCACTCCAACTCTTTCATGATTTAATTTAGTTTTTTTAATTGCCGAATCCTCAATAGCCTCGTCACTTGAAATTAGAGAATATTGACAAAATTTGTCAAGTCTTCTAGCTTCTTTTTTATCAAAAAAATCTAAGTAATTATAATTTTTAAGTTCACAGGCAAATTTAGTTTTGAAATTTAATGTATCAAAATAAGTTATAGGAGCAGCCCCACTTTTACCAATCAACAAATTTTTCCAAAATTCATTTAAATTATTTCCAATTGGAGTGATTGCACCCAAGCCTGTAACCACAACACGTCTGGGTTTCATTTAGATTAGATTAACTAGATTCCTCAATATATTGTATCGCTTGTCCAACAGTTGAAATATTTTCAGCTTGATCATCTGGGATTTGAAGATCAAATTCCTTTTCAAATTCCATTATTAGTTCAACTGTATCTAAAGAATCAGCACCGAGATCATTTGTAAAGCTAGCTTCTTTAACAACTTCGTTTTCGTCAACGCCTAATTTATCAACAATTATTGCTTTGACTCTTGATGTAATATCTGACATATATATATATTTTAATGATTTTGTTTTTTTCAAAAATATAAAAACTTCAAGACATAATCTCATCAACTTAAATTAAATATATTTTTTAACAAATTAATTTTAAGTAATTTTATTAAATTAATTGAATTATAGATATTTATAATTTCAATAATTAACATTTTTATGAAAAAAATTGTGATTCTAGCATCAGGCAATGGTTCAAATGCAGAATCAATAATTAGATATTTTAAACCTCAAAAAAAAATTAAAATTTCTTACATAATTTCAAATAAAAAAGATGCATACGTACTTGATAGGGCTAAAAAACACAACATTCCTCATCTATTTATTGAAAACAATAGATTTAATGAAAATAAAACAATTGATTTTTTTAAAGAAATTAAACCAGACCTGATAGTCTTAGCAGGATTTTTAATAAAAATTCCTATAAATATTATTAATAATTTTAGTAGTAAAATTGTTAACATTCATCCTTCACTTTTACCTTCATATGGTGGCAAAGGAATGTATGGAATTAAAGTTCATGAAAGTGTAAAAAAAAATAATGATAGTATATCTGGAATAACAATTCATTATGTTAATGAAAATTATGATGAGGGACAAATTATATTTCAAAAAAAAATTAAAATTGAAAAGGCAGATACTGTAAAAATTATATCAGAAAAAGTTAAAATAATTGAACATAAATATTACCCCAAGGTTATAGAGAGTTTGTTAAATTAGATCATATGGTTGAAATTTACACTGATGGTTCATCGATTGGTAATCCCGGTCCAGGAGGTTACGGAATCGTTATGCAATGGAAGGGAAAAAAATATAAAAAAGAATTTTATAGTGGATACAGATATACAACCAATAATAGAATGGAATTACTTGCAGTTATAAAAGCGCTTGAAAAATTAAAAAAGATAAATCAAGAAGTAGTTGTTTTTTCTGATTCTAAATATGTAATAGATGCAGTTGAAAAAAAATGGGTTTTTAAATGGAGAAAAGATAAATTCAAAGGGAAAAAAAATTCTGATTTGTGGAAAAAATTTTTGAAGTTATTTGAAATCCATAATATTAAATTTAAGTGGGTAAAGGCCCACAATAATCACCCTCAAAACGAAAGGTGTGATTTTTTAGCTAATAATGCTGCTAAAGGAGATAATTTAATCATAGATAAGAATTTTGAAAATAATATTGTTTAAAAAGTACATAATTAATTTTAATGACAATATATTTGCTTGATGTCTAAAAAAATTCTAATAGTCGGTACAATGGCTTATGATGCCATTGAAACTCCTTATAATAAAGTTAGTAGAATACTCGGGGGTTCCTGCCCATATATAGCTTTAGCGGCCTCTAAATTTTCTAATGAATGTTCAATAATTTCAGTTATTGGTAAAGATTTTCAGGATAAAGATCTTAAGATTCTAAAAAAAAGTAAAATTAATTGCGATGGTATAAAAAAAGATGTTCAATCAAATACCTTTTTTTGGAGTGGTAGATATAGCGAAGATATGAATTCAAGAATTACTTTAGAGACTAAGCTCAACGTTTTAGAAAAATTTAACCCGACTATTAGTAAAATTAATTCAAAACCTGAAATATTGATTATTGGAAATTTAGATCCAAAGATTCAATTAGATATTCTTAATCAAATTAAGTCTCGTCCCAAATTTATTTTGCTTGATACAATGAATATATGGATCCAAAATTTTAGAAATATTTTAGAAAAAATTATTCCAAATGTTGATCTACTTTCACTCAATGACGAGGAGGCAAGATTGTTATCTGGAGAAAATTCGCTCTTGAAGGCAGCTGAAAAAATTTTTAAAATGGGAATAAAGTATTTAATAATTAAAAAAGGTGAACATGGATGTATGTTTTTTAGTAAAAATAAACTATTTATCATTCCATCTTATCCAACCAAAAAAACTAAAGATCCAACAGGCGCAGGTGATACATTTGCAGGAGGAATTGCAGGTTTTTTAGCAAACCAAAATATCGTAAACTTTAAAACCATAAAACAATCAATTTTGTATGGCACAATTCTAGCTTCATTCACAGTTGAATCTTTTGGAATACAATCTTTGCTAGATGTCACCAAATTTGATATAAATGAAAGATTAAATCATTTTAAATCACTAACTTCATTAAATGGAGATTAAATCCAAAAATATTTATGAGTGATCATATTAATCATGAGTGTGGAATTGCTTTAATTAGGTTAAAAAAACCACTTCAATTTTATAATGATAAATATGGTACTCCATTGTACGGTATAAAAAAGATGTATCTAATGATGGAGAAACAACATAACAGAGGTCAAGATGGAGCTGGTTTTGCAAGTATTAAGCTTAATATGAAACCAGGCCAGAGATATATAAGCAGGGTCAGATCAATTGATCAACAACCAATTCAAGATATTTTTAGTCAAATAATAGATAGAATTAATGATATTAAAAAAAATGAAAATATTTTAAATGATTGCGAAAATTTGAAACAAGTTGCTCCATATTTAGGTGAATTGATGTTGGGACATGTGAGATATGGAACATTTGGTAAAAATGGAATTGAAAGTGTTCATCCTTTTTTAAGACAAAATAATTGGATGCACAGGAACTTAATAGTTGCTGGTAATTTTAATATGACAAATGTTTCGGAGTTATTTAAAAACTTAATATTGTTAGGACAACATCCTAAAGAGAAAGCTGATACTATTACTGTTATGGAAAAAATCGGTCACTTTCTTGATGATGCAGTAGCAAAAGTTTATAAAGATTTAAAAAAAGAAGGATTCAATAAAAATCAAGCCTCCCCACTTATTGCAGAAAGATTGAAAATTTCAAAAATATTAAGGAAAGCTGCCAGAGATTGGGATGGTGGTTATGCAATTGCTGGAATGTTAGGTCATGGAGACGCATTTGTTCTTAGAGACCCATCAGGAATAAGACCAGCTTTTTATTCTGAAAATGATGAAATAGTTGTTGTTGCATCTGAAAGACCGGTTATTCAAACAGTTTTCAACATACCATATAAAAACATAAAAGAACTTGATCCAGGATCAGCAATTATAATAAAAAAGTCTGGAAGTGTTTACTTTAAAGAAGTTTTGGAAAAAAAAATACAACAGTCTTGCTCATTTGAAAGAATTTATTTCTCTCGGGGAAGTGATTTGGAGATATATAAGGAAAGGAAAAGTTTGGGAAGGCTTCTTTTACCGCAAACACTTGATCTGATTTCACAAGATTTAACCAACACAGTTTTCTCATATATTCCAAATACTGCTGAAACGTCTTTTTATGGTTTAATTGGTGCTGCTCAAGATTTTATTAGAGAAAAAATTAATAATGAATTAAATAAAGAAAAAATAGATAAAATTAAAATATCTAATTTACTGAAATTAAGACCACGAATTGAGAAAATCGCTATTAAAGACGCTAAATTAAGAACATTCATAACTGAAGATAAAAGTAGAAATGATTTAGTTGAACATGTTTATGACATAACCTATGGAGTTGTTAAAAAAACTGATAATCTTGTTGTAATTGATGACAGTATTGTAAGAGGAACTACACTGAAAAAAAGCATTTTAAAAATGCTTGACAGGTTAGGACCAAAAAAAATAATTATAATATCTAGTGCTCCGCAAATAAGATTTCCTGATTGCTATGGAATTGATATGGCAAAATTAGAGGATTTTGTAGCGTTTAGGGCAGCTCTTGAACTACACCGTTTGAATGGAAATGAAAAAGAAATAATTGATGGTATATATCAAAAATGCATAAAAAGTTTAAAAAACAATTCTGTTGAATCAATTAATTATGTAAAAGAATTATACAAACCATTTTCTTATCAAGAAATATCCGACAAAATTGCTGAACTTTTAGTTGACAAAGATATAAATTCAGAGGTAAAAATAATTTTTCAGAAAGTCGAGGATTTACATAAGGCATGCCCAAATCACAAAGGTGACTGGTATTTTACAGGCAATTATCCAACTCCAGGAGGGAGTAAAATCGCTAACAAGTCATTTATAAACTTTTACGAGGGTAAATCGCAGAGAGCATATTGAGTTTAACTATTTAAAATTTCCTCAACTTTAACCCAATTTATTATTTCAAAAAAAGCCTTTATGTATTCAGGTCTTCTATTTTGATAATTTAAATAATACGCGTGCTCCCATACATCCAAACAAAGAACTGGTTTACCTTCACATCCAATACCAGGCATGAGTGGATTATCTTGATTTGCTGTTGAACAAATTTCCAAAGAATCATTTTTTGCACATAGCCAAGCCCAACCAGATCCAAATCTAGTTGAGGCAGCTTTTGAAAATTGATCTTTAAAATTTTCAAATGAACCAAAGGAATCATTAATTAATTTTGAGGTTTTGTCAAGAGGCTTTCCTTCACTATTAGGAGACAAAATTTCCCAAAAAAGACAATGGTTATAATATCCACCAGCGTTATTTCTTAGGGCTGAATTATTTAAATCTATGGAGTTCAGAATATTTTCTATTGTTTCAGATTCTTTATTTGTACCTACTAAAGCATTGTTTAAATTATTTGTATATCCATTATGATGTTTAGAATAATGGATTTCCATAGTTTTAGTATCAATGTGGGGTTCTAAAGAATCGAAACTGTACGGTAATTTTGGTAATTCGAATGACATTTCTTTTATTTATTAATTACAAATTAAAGATTCTTTAAATTTATATACAACTTTTTTTGATTAATCTTATATGTTAAGTATAATAAATGCATCAGCAGGGACAGGTAAAACCTACACATTAGTTAAAAACTATTTACTTGAAATACTTTCAAAAAATTCAAATGATGAATTTAAAAAGCTAATAGGTTTAACCTTCACTAACAAAGCTGTCCATGAAATGAAAAATAGAATAATTAGCATATTATATCACTTTTCAAAAACAAAAGAGAAAAAAAAATATCAAAGTTTATTTTTTGAAATCTCAAAAAAAACCAATTTATCGACTAATGAATTAGAGTATAAGTCTGGTGTTATTTTAAAAAAAATATTACATCAATATTCTTTTTTTGAAATAAAAACTTTGGATAAGTTTTCTTTAAAAATTATAAGAAATTTTTACAAAGATTTAGATATAGCATATAATTTTCAAGTTGAGTTAAATTCAGAGATAATACTTAATAAAATTGTTAAAAGAATAATAAATAAGGTAGGAATAGATCCCTTAGTCACTAAAATTCTGATAAATTACTCATCATATAAATTAACTCAAACTAAAAGTCTAAATATTGGGTTGGATTTACTGCTTATTTCTAAATTGTTATTAAAAGAAAACAATTTTAAAAATTTTCAAAGTTTAAAAAAAGACTCATTGAAGGATTTTTACAACCGTGAAATTAATTTATACAAAATTCAAGAAAAATTAAAAAATGAAATTAAAGAAATTGGTTTGAAAGGAACAATCGAAATTAAAAATAGTGGTCTTTTGAATTCTGACTTCAAGTATAATTTGATCCCTAAATTTTTTTACAGGTTATCTCAATTAGATTTAAATAACATATTTAAAAATAAATTAGAATATAATTTAAATGAAAAAAAGAATCTATTTAACAAAAAAACTCTGGAGAATCAAAAGGAATTGATAGATAATTTAATTCCTACACTTCATCAGATGTTTTTTGATTCAAAAAAAATTTATTCAAAGTACTTATTTATATCAGAAGTTAGAAAACATTTTTCCCCAATGGCTTTTTTTAAAATGATTGAGGATGAACT
>PACV01000014.1 GCA_002702875.1 Flavobacteriaceae bacterium | reverse complement strand
TATTTAGCTTCTTCTAAGCTAGCAATTGAATTTTCTAATGCTTTTCTAGTTGGATTGTGAGTCCTACTGTATTCAAAGCCTTTGTGTTTCCCAGGGGAATCTTGAACATAAGTTGATGTTTGATATATTGGAGGCATTATGGCATTAAATGCCGAGTCAATTTCTTGACCTCCATGAATTGTCTTTGAATTAAAACGAAGTTTTTTCTTCATAAACTTTAAATTTGGGAACAAAGTTAGAATTTTAGGTTGATTTTTACACAATTTAAATTTTTAAAGTTACTTTGCTTCTTTTTATATTATTTAAAATAAAATGTCCAAAAATAATTTAGCTCTTTTAGCAGCTTTTACTGCAACTACAATTTATGCCTTAAACCACACCATTGCAAAAGTTGTAATGCCAAAATTTATTGAACCTTTGGGATTTGTTCAGTTAAGAATTATTGGCGCAGCTATTTTATTTTGGATAGTGAGTTTCTTTATTACTAAGGAAAAAATTAAAATTAATGATTTCAAAAAAATTTTTTTAGCTACATGCATAGGAATGTTCATAAATATGATTGCTTATATTAAAGGTTTGAGCTTAACAACTCCAATAAATGCTGGGTTAATTTCAACTCTAACTCCTCTTTTCGTTTTGATTTTATCATACATCTTTCTAAAAGAGAGTATAACTACAAAAAAAATTATGGGAATTTCTCTTGGATTTTTTGGTGCAATTATTTTGGTTATAATGGGTGATAACTATACAAAAAATGCTCCAAACCCCTTTTTTGGTAATATTCTCTTGCTAATAAATTGTTTATGTTATGGTTCTTTTTTAATTGTAATAAAAAACTTGCTGGCTAAATACCACTTTGTAAATTTAGTTAAGTGGATGTTTACAATAGGTATATTTCTAAATCTACCTTTTGGGTATGATCAACTTATGTCAGTAGAATGGAAAAAAATTCCTTTTGATGGTTTTTGGAGAATTAGCTTTGTAGTAATTGGTACTACATTTTTTACTTACCTTCTAAATATTTATGCACTTAAAAGACTCACGCCAACTAAAGTTGTAATATTTGCTTATATGCAACCGATAATTGCAATTATTTACGCAGTATTAAGTGAAAATGACAAATTAGATTTAGTTAAAGTCATTTCATGCATAGTAATACTATCTGGAGTTTATTTAGTCACTCAAAAAACTAGATAGACCAGGCTTTACCACCAGTGGCTTCGTTTAAATCAACACAACCAATCTGCTGGCCAGGAATTGGTGAATAAGCTAAAACTTTTTCGCCAATGTACTCAGACATTTTAAAGGCGCTAACGCCTCTGCTTCTTAAACTATTTAAAAAATTATAATTTGATGCGTCGTCAGAATCCTCATTAGACCACTGATCAATTTGTGACTTATCAGCTTTTAAATAATAAGCTAGGCGAGAATCAATATCATCTAATGTCATATCAGAGACATTTTTTTTACCAAGTGTCGCTTTGGTTGTTGATAGATATTTTTCAGCTAATTTTTTAATACTTTTTTGTTCTTCAGAACCGGATACATGTTTTATATACCCATCGATAAATTGAGTCAAATTCAATTCAGTAGCACCTGGGATATCATCTGTTTTTGGCAAAATAACTTCCAAAGTTTTAGTTATCAACTCAGCTTCTTGAGAATCAAATATCTCAGGGTTCCACGATAAATTAGATTTACCAGAACAGCTTTGTAATAAACCAACTACTGTTGAAGACATTGTGATTCCTCCAATTGACAGTCCTAAATTTTTTAATGCATCTCTTCTTTCCATTTTTGTTTAATTTAAATATTCATTTTCTTTAATTCTTTAACTGCATAATCTGCAGCTCTTGCAGTTAGAGCCATATATGTCAGTGATGGGTTGGTACATCCTCCAGATGTCATGGCAGATCCATCAGTCACAAACACGTTTGGTACATTATGTAACTGGTTATATTTATTTAAAACTGAAGTTTTAGGATCTCTTCCCATTCTAGCTGTACCCATTTCGTGTATACCAAGACCAAAACCATATTTATAGTCATATCCTGAAACATTCTTAAATCCTGCATTTTCTAACATCTCGACAGCCTGTTCTTTCATATCTTTTCTCATGTTAATCTCATTATCTCTAATCTTAGCATCAAATGTTACCGTCGGAAGGCCCCACTTATCTTTTTTGTCAAAATCCATAAACATTTTGTTATCATGATATGGAAGTATTTCGCCAAAAGCAGTCATACCCATAGTCCAAGAACCTGGTTCCAAGATTGATTCTTTAAATTTAGGTCCATAAGCCATCTCTTTCACAACATCAGAAAGATTGCTTCCTCTACCACCTCCACCTTGATATCCATATCCTCTTACAAAATCCTTTCGATTAGTTTTACCTCCAATGTTTCTAAACCTTGGAATGTATATACCATTTGGCCTTCTACCAATGAAATATTTATCCTTGTGATTCTCCGATTGTCCTCTAGCTCCAACTTGAAAGTGATGATCCATAATATTATGGCCTAATTCGCCAGATTCGTTACCAAGACCGTTTGGATACTCACTTGAGCGAGACTGCATTAATATTGATGTTGATCCCACAGTTGATGCACAGAGAAAAACGATTTTTGATTTGTATTCAATAACTTCAAAAGTTTCAGAATCAATTATTCTAACACCAGTGGCTCTTTTTTTGTCTTTATCATAAATGATTTCACTAACAATAGAGTTTGGTCTTAGTGTCATATTTCTTGTTTTTTCAGCCATTGGTAAAGTAGATGAGTTACTACTGAAGTATGCACCAAATGGGCAACCCCTTCTACATCTATTTCTATATTGACATGTTGCTCTTCCAGCACCTGGTTTTGTGCCCTCAGTTATGTGAGCAACCCTACCTATTGTTAAAAGTCTACCGTCATTATATTTTTCAGCAAGAGAATTTTTTAAATCCTTTTCAACACAACTTAATTCCATAGCCTTTAAGAATTCACTATCAGGTAATTGTGGTAAATTTAATTTTTCTCCACTTACTCCTATATGTTTTTCAACGTAAGAATACCAAGGCGCAATATCTTTATATCTAATTGGCCAATCAACAGCAATTCCCTCTTTTGCATTAGCTTCAAAATCATAATCACTTAATCTGTAAACTTGTCTTCCCCAAAGTAAAGATCTTCCGCCAACATGATATCCTCTTATCCAATCAAACCTTTTAATTTCGTTATAAGGATGGTCTAAATCATTAACAAAAAAATCCTTTGTTGATTCAGTGTTTACATAATTCGTTCTACTTTGTTTTGGCTGATTTTTCCTTATCTCATTAGTTATTCTGTCGCCATGAGGAAAATCCCAATGATCTAAATTAGCTGTTGGATAATCTTCTTGATGTCTGATCATTCTACCTCTCTCAAGGACTAGAGTTTTAAGTCCCTTCTCTGTTAGTTCCTTGGCAGCCCATCCACCACTTACTCCTGTTCCAACTACAATTGCGTCAAAACTTAGATTATCATTAGCCATATCATTAATTTTTTTAGATTTCAAATATATTTAAAAAAATTATTAATTATTACAAAAATTAGTAAATTAACCTCAAAATAATAATTTTTTGTAGTTAATGAATAGAAAAAAATTTATATCCTCATCATTCGCTTCGATCATTGGACTGTCTGCAATGGGTATGATTCAGTGTAACAAACTCAATTTACCAAGAAAACCTTTAAAAAAAATATCGTCAATTAATTCCTCAAACTCTAATTTATTTAAGTTATCATTAGCCCAATGGTCTATTCATAAACAAATTGAGAATGGAACAACTTCTCCTTTTGAATTTGCATCCATTGCAAAAAAATGGGGATTTTCAGGATTAGAATATGTAAATGATCTTTACAAGATCAAAGAAGGAAAAAATGTAAAGCAAAAGCTTGATAATTTTATTAAAATTTCAAATGAAAAAGCTTCACAATTTGAATTAGAAAACTTAATAATAATGGTTGATGAAGAAGGAGACCTGTCTATTAAGTCAAAATCAAAAAGAAAAAAACATATATCAAATCATTTCAAATGGATTGATGCTGCTGTAGCTATGAAATGTCACTCAGTTAGAATTAATCTCTTTGGTGTAAATAATCCTGATGCATGGAAAGAGTACTCAAAAGAAAGTTTATTGAAAATATGTGAATATGCAATTGATAAAAAAATAAATATTTTAGTTGAAAATCATGGTTATTTATCTTCTAATGCATCCTTATTAATGGAAGTTATTAGTGACATAAATATGACAAATTGTGGTACATTACCTGATTTTGGAAATTTTTGTTTAGGTAGAGTTGGTGGTGACAGATGGGATACAGCTTGTATTGAAGAATATGATAAATATAAAGGAGTTAAAGAATTGTTGCCAAAAGCTTTTGCTGTAAGTGCTAAATCATATGATTTTGATAATTTGGGTAATGAAACCTCAATTGATTATTTGAAAATGCTTCAAATGGTTAAAGATTCTGGTTACAGGGGATACATAGGCGTTGAATATGAGGGTGAGAGATTATCTGAGATGGAAGGTTCAATAGCGACAAAAAATTTAATTACAAGCACTATTACAAAATTAAGTTGATTATCAAATAGATATAAAACTTTTAAAAGATTAATGCATTTTAATTATATTGTAAAACGAAAAATTAAAAAATAAAAAAATGAGTGAAAAATTAAGATTAGGTATTCTTGGAGGTGGTGGAGATTCATTAATTGGAGTTCTTCATCGGGTGGCAGCAAATATGTTTGACCAATATAAAATTATTGGTGGCTGTTTTAATCCAGACCCTCAAGAAAATAAAAAATTTGCAGAAAAATTAGGTTTAAATCCAAACAGAGTTTATGACAGTTTTGAGATTTTAATTGATTCTGAAATGAAGCTACCTTTAGAAGAAAGGATGCAAGTTGTTTCAGTTTTAACACCAAATTTTTTGCACTATCCAATGGCAAAAAAATTACTTGAAAATGGTTTCAATGTCATTTGTGAAAAACCATTAACTACATCCTATTCTGAAGCAATTGAACTAGAAGAACTTCAGAAAAAAAATAACACTGCATTTGCTGTAACATACACTTATACTGGATATCCAATTGTCAGACAAATGAAAGATATGATTAAAAACGGGGTAATTGGTAAAATTCAAAAAGTTGATATGCAATATTACCAAGGTTGGATAAATCCTATAATTCATGATAAATCTCAAAGAAATTCAGTTTGGAGGCTTGACCCAAAAAAAGCTGGAATAAGTAGTTGCATTGGTGATATTGGAACCCACGCCTATCATATGTTAGAATATCTTACAGACATGAAAGTTAAAGAAGTCTTGGCCGATTTAAATCATCTTTATGACGATAATGAATTAGATATAGATGGTACGGTCTTAATAAGATTTTCAAATCACAGCAAAGGGGTTATTAGGGCTAGTCAAATTGCAACAGGTGAAGAAAATAATTTAACAGTAGCAATTTATGGTGATAAAGGTGGTTTTAGATGGGAGCAAGAAAATCCAAACTATCTATATTATCTAACTAATGATAAACCCTTACAAGTTCTTAAACCTGGAAATCCATATTTATCAGAATTTTCACTTCAAGACACTAAACTCCCTGCTGGTCACCCAGAGGGTATTTTTGATTCGATGGGAAATATTTATAATGGTGTTGCAAGAAAAATAAAAGGTATCAAAAATTTTGACGGAGGTTTTCCAACGCTTGAGGAAGGAGTTAGAGGAATGAAATTTATCGAAAAAGTTGTTGAATCTAATGCCAAAGGTAATATCTGGCTTAATCTTTAAATAATTATAATATGAAAACTATAAAAGGACCTGCTATATTTTTAGCTCAATTTGTCGATAGTAAAGCCCCATTCAATTCCTTAGATGGAATGTGTAAATGGGCATCAGATCTGGGATACAAAGGAATTCAAATACCAACATGGGAGAATTTTTTAATAGACTTAGATAAGGCAGCTGAAAGTCAAACTTATTGTGATGAACTTAAAGGAAAAATTAATTCTTATGGTTTGGAAATTACTGAATTAGCAAGTCATTTACAAGGACAATTAGTAGCTGTTCATCCTGCTTACGATTTGTTATTTGATGCTTTTGCTCCAGATAAAGTAAAAAACAATCCCAAAGCAAGAACTGAGTGGGCTATTGAAACAATGAAAAAATGTGCAATAGCAAGTAAACGACTAGGAATTAAATCACATGCTACATTTTCTGGATCTCTAATGTGGCATACATGGCATCCCTGGCCTCAGAATCCTGCTGGACTTGTAAATTTAGCATTTGAAGAATTAGCCAAACGTTGGATGCCAATTCTTAATACCTTTGATGAGAATGGAGTTGATGTATGTTATGAAATTCACCCAGGAGAAGATCTACATGATGGTGTAACTTTTGAAAGATTCTTAAAAGCAACTAACAATCATAAAAGAGTAAATATATTGTATGACCCTAGTCATTTTGTACTTCAACAATTGGACTACATAACTTACATAGATCATTATCACCAATTTATCAAAGCATTTCATGTCAAAGATTCAGAATTTAACCCAACTGGTAAAAAAGGAGTATTTGGTGGATATGGAGATTGGATTGATAGAGCTGGAAGATACAGATCGCCAGGTGACGGGCAAGTTGATTTTAAAACAATTTTTTCAAAGTTGACACAATATGGATGTGATGTTTGGGCTGTTATTGAATGGGAATGTTGTATTAAAAGTCCAGCACAAGGTGCTAAAGAAGGTGCACCATTTATTAACAATCACATCATTGAAGCCACTCAAAAAACATTTGATGATTTTGCTGGTGTTGGAGATACTGACAAAGATTACCTGAAGAAAATTCTTGGCATTTAATAATTTAAAAAACAAAAAATGATTAATTCAATAATTTCAATTATAATTTTAATAACAAATCTTTATTTTTCAAATGAAATAACTTACGACAAAGACCAAAAAAAAATAAATACTGAGTGGAAAATACTTTTTAATGGTTATGATTTTGAAGGATGGCATCAATACAATGGTTCAAAAATTTCAGAAAAATGGACTGTTGAAGAAGGTATAATGATTTTTGATCCGTCAAAAGGTTCAAAAAAATACGGTGGAAATGATATTGTAACAAATCAAGAATTCACAAATTTTGAACTTTCTCTTGAGTGGAAAATCAGCGAGAAAGGTAATAGTGGTCTTTTTTGGGGAGTTCAAGAATTAGAAAATTTAAGAACACCATACTTAACCGGACCTGAAATTCAAATTCTTGACAATGAAAGACATCCGGATGCAAAAATTAATCCTAAATTTCATCAGGCAGGTTCATTATATGATATGGTTCAACCAAGTGAAGATGTTTGCAACCCAGCAGACCAATGGAACATAATGATTTTAAAAATTGATCACTCTAAAAATCTGGGGAGTGTAACTCTAAATGGCGTTGAAATTGTAAAATTTCCTCTTGCTGGTCCCAAGTGGCAGGACCTAGTTAAAAATTCTAAATTTTCAGATTGGGAATATTTTGGATCCTTTAAAACTGGTAAAATAGGTTTACAAGATCATGGAGACAAAGTATCTTTTCGAAACATAAAAATAAGAGAGTTGTAATTATGGTTCAATCCATGACTGGTTTTGGTAAAGCTGAAGCCATTATTAAATCAAAAAAGATAGTAGTTGAACTTAGAGCACTTAATAGTAAAACATTAGACTTAAATTTAAAATATCCAGAATTTTTAGGAGATCTTGATTTACTTATTAGAAAAAATGTTTCTAATAAATTAATTAAGGGTAAAATTGATTTAATAATTAATATTGAAAAAAATAAATCTTTAAATAGATTTAAAATCAATACGGAAATAGTCAAAGACTATATAAATCAACTGAATTCAATAAAAAAAGATACAACTAACAATTATATAAACATCGCCGTAAAACTGCCCGATTCATTATCTAAACTGACTGATGAGTTTAATAAAAATGATTTAAAGAGGATATTTAATGTAATCAATAAGGCTATTAACAGAGCTGTTAAATTTAGACTATATGAAGGAAAATCAATTACTAAAAGTTTTAAGTTATCTATAAAAAAAATTGAAAATGCTCTTAAACAAATTAAAAAACTTGAAAAATCTAGAATATTTAAAATAAAAAGAAAAATTAAAAGTTCATTAAAAGAGCTAAAACTTAAAGTGGATCAAAACAGATTTGAACAAGAACTTATTTATTATATAGAGAAATACGATTTTTCAGAAGAAATAGACAGGCTTGACTCTCATTTAAATTTATTTAAATTAACACTAAACGACAATAGTAACAATGGAAAAAAATTGGGTTTTATTGTTCAAGAAATTGGAAGAGAAATAAATACAATTGGATCTAAAGCAAATGATTCAAAAATCCAAAAATTCGTTGTTGATATGAAGGATAATCTTGAAAAAATAAAAGAACAAATTTATAACATTATTTAATCATGAAAAGTGAGAAGATAATTGTTTGTTCAGGTCCCTCTGGAAGTGGTAAGTCATCATTAGTTGACTTTGTTCTTAAAAAAGAAAAAAAAATTGGATTTGCAATATCTGCCACATCAAGATTACCTAGAAAAAACGAAAAAAATGGTATTGATTATTATTTTTTATCCTTAAATGAGTTTAAAAAAAAAATTAGAAATAATGAATTTATTGAATATGAAGAGGTATACAATGGAATTTATTACGGAACTCTTAAGTCTGAGATTGAAAGATTGAATAACTTAAATTTATCTATTTTAATTGACATTGATGTTAAAGGAGGTTTAAATATTAAAAAAAAATTACCTGATAAAACCTTTACAATATTTATCAAACCTCCATCAATTAATGAGCTTGAGAAAAGATTAAGAAATAGAATGACTGATAGTGATAATGACATTTCAATAAGGATTGATAAAGCTCATAAAGAAATGCTGTATTCAAAATATTATGATGTTATAATTGAAAATGATAATTTAGAAAAAGCACAAAAAATAATTTTAGATAAAATTACTTCTTTCACAAAATAATTGAAAATAATGGAAAAAATCGGTCTTTTCTTTGGATCTTTTAATCCAGTACACAAAGGTCATATTAACATTGCAAAATATGTGTTGAGTGAACAAAAATTAAATAAAGTATTGTTTATTTTAAGCCCTCTAAATCCATTCAAAATAGAAAGCAAAAATATTTTATTAGAGGTTAATCATAGATATGAAATACTTAAACTAGCAACCAAAAAATATAAAAATATGATTCCCAGTGATATTGAGTTTGGTATGAAAAAACCAAATTATACATTTGATACTATTTCTAAATTGGAAAATATTTATCCAAAAAAAAAATTCTATTTAATAATGGGGTCTGACAATTTTAAATATTTTAATAAATGGAAAGATTATGAGAAAATATTGACAAAATACAAGCTGTTAATTTACCCAAGATACGGAGAAGAAAAGAATTCATTTTTAATAAAATACAATTCAGTTACGTTCTTAAAGGGAAGTTTTTTTGATATATCATCAGATATAATTAGACGAAAAATAAAATCTGGAGATTCCTTAGAAGAATATATTTCAAAAGATACTATTACTTACATCAAGAATAATAACTTATATATTTAATTATATTTCATTTAAAACTTTTACTAATTTCTTAGTTAAATTTTCTCTTGAATAAAGATCAATATTTTTAAATTTATTAGAATTTTTTCTACCCCTCTTCCAATTAACTATAAGATTATTAAAAAATTTGTAAGTTTTTTTTTTATTATTTCCATCAGTAACTAGAGAATTTTCTCCTTCTAACAATAATTTTCCAATCATACTATTTTTATCACCAAAACAAAGAATTGGTGAATTAGCTGCCATATACTCATATATTTTACCTGAAATAGTTAGCTTTTCAGCTGATTTGTAAACAAAATTTACTAATAAACATGAATCCTTTATTAGTTTAACAGACTTTTTGTGACTAATATATCCAATAAACTTAGTTTTTATCTTCGGTAATTTTTTTTGAAATTCATTTAATATTTTTTTAGATATATTTCCAGCAAAAATTAACTCAATAAAATTCTCAGAATACTGATTAGAAACTTTTAAAAGTACATTTATAAATTGTTTATATGATTGCTTATTTGTCAGATTACCTGTATGAACTATTTTAAAAAGATTTGATTTTTTATACTTTAATGTTTTAAAAAGTTCCTTGTCAAAACCATTTTTAATTGAGTAAAAGTTTTGTTTTGATTTAATTTTATTCATTAATAAATTGTGAAATTCGTCATCAGATGAAGTTAACACTGCTGAAGCGTTTGCCAAAACCTTTTTTTCATAATTCATATCTCTTTTTATAGAGATAGGTAATCTAAATAAATCCTTATTATAAAAAATTTCGCTCCAAGGATCTCTGAAGTCAACTATCCATTTTAAATTAAAATTTTTAAATAATTTTAAACCTATTAGATGAGTTGAATGAGGAGGGCCAGTAGTAATTAGATATTTTATTTTTTCCCTTTTTATAATATTAGCTGCAGCCTTCTTTGCGTAGAAGCCCCAACCAATCCTTGCGTCAGGTATAAAAAAATTACCACGTACAAATGAAAAAAATTTTAAGAAAATGTTACTATTATTAATTTCTCCAGAAGGAATTCCCTCTCTTTCACTATTCTTTGTTAATCTTGAAAAAATTTTTAATGGCTCGAGTGTATTAGTAGTTGTTACTTTAATTTCTTTAACAATATCTGATAGACTTTCATCAAAATTTCTGTAAGAAGCTTTTTTTGGTGAAACTGTTAATACCATTGGATTCCAACCAAACTTTTTTAAGTATTTAGAAAAATAAACCCACCTTTGAACACCTGACCCTCCTGATGGAGGCCAATAGTAAGTAATTATTAATATATTTTTATTTTCCAATCAATAATTAATTTGTAGTTATTATTTTTGTGTTTTAAATAAAGGGACTGAAGAACAGGCTTCTCCGTAAAAAATACTCTTTGCAACTAATTGAAGTCTATTAAATAACTGTATATAAGCATTTTCCGGAATTTTTTTATTAGTACATCCCTTAATAATAACAGGTTTATCCTTGTATTTATTGAAATCAATTTTTGATATAATATCATTAAAAACTTGCTCCTTAAGATTTTCAATTGAACCGTAAACTACTTTTTTTGATACTCTATTTAAATACATTGAAACTAACATAGATGCCCAAGATGGAATTATCGCTTTTGATTCGCATTTAATTGCAACAAATTGATTTCTAAATTTCTCCCAATTAAAATTTTTTGCTTTTTCTCTAAATTCTTTTTCTCTTAGAACGAAACCTTGGTCAAGCCATAGACTTATGTCAAATACCAGCATTTTATTTTTAGGATAAAATTCCTCTAAATCAATCAAAATAAGAGGGCTTGAGTTTACTCTATTAATTATTTTTTCTTTCATAGTTATAATAAACCTAATTCAAGCTTAGCTTCCTCACTCATTAAATCTTTAGACCAAGGAGGTTCAAAGGTCATTTCAATTTCAACTTCATTAACTAAATTAATGGAGCTAACTTTTTCTTTAACTTCTTGGGGTAAACTTTCAGCAACAGGACAATTTGGAGATGTTAAAGTCATTACAATTTTAACATCATTATCTTCATTAACAAAAACATCATAAATTAGTCCAAGTTCATATATATCAACAGGGATTTCTGGATCAAAAATTGATTTTAAAACTTTCACAATTTCATCACCAAGAGGCACAGAATTATTTTTTTTATTCTGCTCCATATTAGTTTATTT
Organism: Flavobacteriaceae bacterium; assembly: GCA_002702875.1. Taxonomy (GTDB): domain Bacteria; phylum Bacteroidota; class Bacteroidia; order Flavobacteriales; family Flavobacteriaceae; genus TMED220. Next base: position 21,750 of record PACV01000014.1, on the reverse strand, counting down.
GAGTTTTATATGCCAATGCATACATTTTGATTTGTTTAATCATAGAAACCAAGCCATTAGCTCTAGTTGGAGATAAGTGTTCTTTTAAACCAATTTGGTCAATAAATTTTGTGTCAGCATTAAGTATTTCATCCGGGTGTTGTTTTGAAAAAACTCTTATTAAAATTGCAATTATACCCTTAGTAATAATTGCATCACTGTCAGCCGTAAAAATCAATTTTGTTTCCTCTAATTCAGCATGCATCCAAACTTTACTTTGACAACCTTTTATAATATTATCGTCTGTTTTATATTTCTCTTTAATTAGAGGTAAAGATTTTCCCAGATCAATCATATGCTCATATCTTTGCATCCAGTCCTCAAAGAATGAAAACTCCTCAACTAATTCTTTTTGTATTTTACTTATAGAGTTCAAATTATGATAACATTTTAATTGCTTTATTAATAGCCAAAATTAAAAAATCTATTTCTTTTTTTGTATTGTAAAAAGAAAATGATACCCTAACTGTTCCTGGAATTTGATAAAAATCCATTACAGGCTGAGCACAATGTTGCCCAGTTCGAACAGCTATACCCATTTTATCTAATATGCTTCCTAAATCGTATGGATGAATACTTTCTATATTAAAGGAAATAACGGAAATTTTATTTTTAGCTTCACCAAAAATCCTCAATCCCTTAACTTCTTTTAACTTTCTAGTTGCATATTTCAATAATTCATTTTCATAGTTTTCAATTTCTTTTAAACCAATTCCATTTAGATAATCTAAAGCTGCACCAAAAGCAATAACACCTGATATGTTTGGTGTTCCTGCCTCAAATTTGTGAGGTAAATCTGCATATGATGTTTTCTCAAATGTAACTTCGGAAATCATTTCTCCTCCACCTTGATAAGGAGGTAGCTCATTTAATAGCACCTCCTTACCATATAAAAAACCAATACCTGTTGGGCCACAAAGTTTGTGGGCTGATGTGACATAAAAATCAGCATTCAAATCAATTAGATCTGTTTTAAAATGAGGGGCGGATTGTGCACCATCAATCAAAACTTTTGCATCATGAATATGCGCTTCTTTAATTATTTCTTTGATTGGATTAATTGTCCCAAGAGAATTTGAAACATGATTAACAAAAACTAATTTGGTTTTATTATTAAGTAATTTTTTATATGCTTTTAGATCTAAATCACCAGACAAATTCATTGGTATAACCTTTAAAATTGAACTTGTCTTCTCAGCTAACATTTGTAAAGGAACAATATTAGAGTGATGTTCTAGATTTGAAACTATTATCTCATCCCCTTTTTGCAAAATATTTGAATACCCCGAGGCAATAAGATTAATACCGTGAGTTGTACCAGATGTAAAAATAACCTCTTTTTTTTTTGCAATATTAAAGTGATTTTTGATTTTTTCACGGACTAACTCATATTCGGATGTAGCCTCTTGGCTCAAAAAATGTACACCTCTGTGAATATTTGAATTGTATTTAGAATAATATTCAGAAATTTTATTAATAACTTGAATAGGTGTCTGGGAAGTTGCAGCATTATCAAAATAGATCAAATCATTTCCTTTGATTTTTCTACTAAGTATTGGAAAATCTTTTCTTATTTTTTCAATATCCATGTCGAGTACTATAAATCATATACCAGGTTAACACCTAACTTGTTTGCTATTAAAGATTTAATTCTTTTTTTCAATATTGGTATTTTAACGCTCTCAAGTACGTTATTTGCAAAAGCATAAGTCAAAAGCGCTTTTGCTTCTTTCTTTGGAATTCCCCTAGATCTCAAATAAAATAATGAATTATTATCTAATTGTCCAACAGTGCAACCGTGAGAACATTTGACATCATCAGCAAAAATTTCAAGTTGGGGTTTTGTGTTAATTGTTGAATTTCTGTCTAAAAGCAAATTGTTGTTTTGTTGAAAAGCATTAGTTTTTTGGGCAATTTTATCGACGTATATTTTTCCATTGAAAACTCCAACAGAATTATTTGAAAAAATGCCTTTATAATCTTGATGACTTTCACAATTTGGATTAGAGTGCTTAACAAGAGTATGATGATCAACATGTTGAGTACCTTGTAAAATAGTAATTCCCTTCATAGTTGATTGAATAAATTCTCCAAACTGATGAAAATTTAGATTATTTCTAGTTAGATTTCCACCAAATGAAAATGTGTGAACACTTGCATTACTTCGAGCCATTTGAGATAAATAAGTATTGTCAATTAGTGAGGAATTTAATGAGTCGTTTTGAATTTTGTAATAATCCAAAACTGACCTCTCATTCAAAAAGATTTCAGTTACTGAATTAGTTAAAACATCTGATTTACCTAAACTTTGATGTCTCTCAATTATTTGGGCAGTTGAATTTTCTTCTAAAATAATTAAATTTCTGGGTTGTAAAAATAAATTACCTTGTTTTCCAGAGGAAAAATGAACTATTTCGATTGGTTTTTCAGATGAAACTGATTTTGGGATAAAAATATAAGCACCTTCCTTAGTAAATGAAGTATTTAGTGTTGTAAGAGAATCAGATTTATGGGTAATTTTATCAAAATAATTATTTATTATTTTTTCATACTTATTTTTATTTAGTGCTGCAGAAAGAAGACAAACGTCAATCCCGTCATGAGTAGTATCAGATAAAAAGGGACTATATATTCCATCAATAAATACAATTTTATATGTATCTAATTCATACAAAAAAAACTTTTTAACTTCCTTTAACTCAATTGCAAATTCCTCTTTGGTAAAAATTCTATAATTTTTTTTTAATAAATTGTCAAGAGATGTATATTTCCATTCTTCATCTTTCTTTGAAGGGAAACCAGTTTTTTCAAAATGATCAAAATTTTTTGACCTAATCTTATGGACCCTAGTATTTAGGTCCATTTCTTCCTCAAATGCAACAAATGAGGAAATTAATTTTTCCTTGAGTTCCATTTTAGTTAAGTTCTTTTTTTATCCAATCATAACCCTTTTCTTCTAAATTTTTAGCAAGACTTTTATCACCTGACTTTACAATTTGTCCGTCAAACATTACATGAACAAAATCAGGAACAATATAATCTAATAGTCTTTGGTAGTGAGTAATTACAATTGTAGCATTTTCTCTAGTTTTTAAACGGTTTACACCATTCGCTACTACCTTAAGAGCATCAATATCTAATCCAGAGTCAGTCTCATCAAGTATTGAAAGTCTAGGTTCAAGCATAGCCATTTGAAAAATTTCATTTCTCTTTTTTTCACCTCCAGAAAATCCCTCATTCAATGACCTTGACAAAAATCTAGAATCAATATCTAAAAGTTTAGACTTTTCTCTTATTTTTTTTAGTAGATCTGAAGAATCCATATCACCAAGTCCTTTTGCCTTTCTTATAGAATTAATGGCAGTTTTTACAAAGTTTGTAACAGTGATGCCAGGTATTTCAATTGGATATTGGAATGATAAAAAAATTCCACTATGAGCCCTAGATTCAGGATCCATATCTGAGAGATCATTGTCGTCAAATAACATTTGTCCTTTTGTAACATCAAAATCATCACTTCCAGCAATAACAGAAGAAAAAGTACTTTTACCAGAACCATTTGGACCCATTATAGCGTGAACCTCTCCAGGATTGACATTTAAATTAATCCCCTTTAAAATTATTCTTCCATCTGCTGATGCATGTAAATTATTTATTTTTAACATATTTTTTATTTTAACCTACTGAACCTTCAAGAGATATTTCTAGTAATTTTTGAGCCTCAATTGCAAATTCCATTGGCAACTTATTAAGTACTTCCTTGCTAAAACCGTTAACTATCAATGCGATTGCTTTTTCGGTATCTATACCTCTTTGGTTACAATAGAAAATTTGATCTTCTCCAATCTTACTAGTGGTAGCTTCATGTTCAATTTGAGATGTATTATTTTTTGCCTCAATGTATGGAAATGTATGAGCTCCACACTTATTTCCCATTAAAAGAGAGTCGCACTGAGAAAAATTCCTAGCGTTTTTTGCTCTAGGACTTATTTTTACCAATCCCCTATAGCTGTTTTGAGATTGCCCGGCAGATATTCCTTTTGAAATAATAGTACTTTTAGTGTTTTTACCCAAATGTATCATCTTAGTTCCAGTATCAGCTTGTTGAAAATTATTAGTCACAGCAATAGAGTAGAATTCACCTATAGATTTATCACCTTTTAGAATGCATGACGGGTACTTCCATGTAACAGCAGAACCAGTCTCAACTTGCGTCCAAGAAATTTTTGATCTATTATGACAAATACCTCTTTTAGTTACAAAGTTAAACACGCCTCCTTTGCCTTTTTTGTCTCCAGGATACCAATTTTGAACTGTGGAATATTTTATCTCGGCATCATCTAAAGCAATCAATTCAACTACCGCAGCATGTAATTGATTTTCATCTCTCGAAGGAGCAGTACAACCTTCCAAATAACTTACGTAGCTTGATTCATCAGCTATAACCAAAGTTCTTTCAAATTGGCCAGTTCCAGCTTGATTAATTCTAAAATAAGTTGATAATTCCATTGGACACCTAACTCCTTTAGGTATGTAACAAAAAGATCCATCAGAAAAGACAGCAGAATTCAATGCAGCAAAGTAATTGTCTTTGGGCGGAATTACAGTGCCTAAATATCTTTTAACTAACTCTGGGTAACTTTTAATGGCTTCAGATATAGAACAAAAAATTATCCCCTTCTTAGCCAACGTGTCTCTAAATGTAGTAGCAACTGAAACCGAGTCCATTACAATATCAACTGCAACTCCAGTTAATTTTTTTTGCTCATCGATAGAAATTCCAAGTTTATTAAAAGTTTTAATTAACTCTGGGTCAACCTCATCTAAACTGTCATACTTCGGTTTTCCTTTTGGAGCAGAATAATATGATATTGCTTGATAATCTGGTTTATTATATTTTACATTAGCCCAATTAGGTTCATCCATTTCTTTCCAAACTTTATATGCAGAAAGTCTCCATTCAGTCATCCATTTAGGCTCATCTTTTCTTTTGGAAATTTTTTTTATTACATCCTCATTTAAACCAATTTCAAACGTGTCCGACTCAATATCAGTATAAAACCCATACTCATACTCTTTTGTCTCTAATTCTTTCTTTAATTCCTCTTCAGTATAACCCATATTATATTAATTTAAAGTGAAAAACTTTCTCCACATCCACATGTTCTGTTAGCATTTGGATTATTAAAAACAAAACCTTTACCATTTAATCCTCCAGAATATTCAAGTGTAGTACCAATTAAGTATAGTAAACTTTTTTTATCAACTAAAATTCTTACGCTGTTATCAGTGTAAATTTTATCGTCGTCTAATTTTAATTTATCAAATTTTAATTCATATGATAAACCTGAGCAACCACCACTTTTCACTCCAACTCTGACGAAATCAACCATAGGGTCAAAACCTTCATCTTTCATTAGTGAACTTACTTTTAATTTAGCAGACTCAGAAACTTTTATCATAGCATTGATAAATTTGTAATTATACTGCAAATATAATGCTTTTTGTGGGGGATTACAATTATTTGTAATTCCATAAACCCTTATTTACAAGTAAAACAGTATGATTTAGTTAATTTATAACTATATATTTGAATATTACAATTTGCTTTATGAAAAAAAATAAAAAAATAACCGAAATATCTGAGTTGGGTGAATTTAAATTTATTGAAAAAATCACAAATTCATTTGAAATTAAAAAAAGTGAGACAATTATGGGAATTGGTGATGATAGTGCAGTTTTAAATTTCAATTCGAATGATGTAATTATATCAAATGATATTTTAATTGAAGGAATTCATTTTGACCTTACTTACAATCCATTAAAGCACCTGGGTTACAAGGCCGTAATTGTCAATTTATCAGATATTTATGCAATGAATGCTCAGCCAAGCCATATAATTTTATCAATAGGTTTATCAAACAGATTTTCAGTTGAAGCAATTCAAGAGCTATATGACGGAGTTCTTCAAGCATGTAAAAACTACAGTGTTGATTTGGTTGGAGGTGATACATCTTCTTCAAAAAAAGGCTTAATTATATCAGTAACTGCAATCGGTTCGACTAAAAGAAAAAAAATAACTTACAGAAATAATGCTAAACCTAATGATTTAATTGTTGTTTCAGGCGATCTTGGTGGAGCTTACATGGGCCTTCAAATTTTAGAGAGAGAAAAATCTGTATTTATTGTCAATCCAAACTCAAAACCTGATTTATCAAATTATAGTTATTCTATTCAGAGATTTTTAAAACCTGAGGCTAGAAAAGATATCATAAAATTATTAGATGAACTAAATATTTTTCCCACATCGATGATTGATATAAGTGACGGTCTTTCGTCTGATCTAATTCATATTGCAAAAAATTCTAAAGCTGGATTTAATTTATTTGAAGACAAAATTCCAATTGATGAAGAGGTAAAAAGAATTAGTGAGGAATTTAAAATTAACTCTACAACTGCTGCCCTAAACGGTGGCGAAGACTATGAACTTCTTTTCACTATTAATCAAAAAGATTATGAAAAAATTAAAAAGATTAAAGATTTATCAATTATTGGGCATATAACAAAAAGTCGTGACCGATATTTAATTAATAAAATTGGACAAAAAATTGAGTTAAATAGTCAAGGCTGGGACACATTTAAATAATATTACCCTAAAGCGACATCTAAAATCATCATAATAACAAAACCTCCTATAAATCCCAAAGTTGCAATATCAGTATACTTATCTAGCTGTGTTTCAGGAATTACTTCTTCAACAACAACAAAAATCATTGCTCCAGCCGCAAATGAAAGAGCGTAAGGTAAAATTGGAGTGAAAAAAGTTACTGCTAGTGCACCTAAAACTGCTGCTATGGGTTCTACAATTGCAGATAATTGACCATACCAAAAACTTTTAAATTTGCTCAATCCAGCTCTTCTAAGTGGCATTGAAATTGCAATACCCTCAGGAAAATTTTGTATTCCTATACCCAATGCTAATGCGATAGCACCTGAAACTGTTGCTTCAGGAACACCAGCTGCTACTCCTCCAAATATTACACCGACAGCCAACCCTTCAGGAATATTGTGTAAAGTAATGGCTAGTGCTAGCAAGGTAGTCTTTCTCCAAGGAGTTTTTATTCCCTCACTTTCTTGAAAATTTATATGTATATGAGGTAAAAGTTTATCTAAAGCAAATATGAATAGAGCTCCCAATGAAAAACCTATTGCAGCTGGAAAAACTTTATAAAATCCCTCTCCACTTGTCATTTCAATACCCGGAGCCAATAAACTCCAAAAGCTTGCTGCAACCATTACACCGCCTGTAAAACCGAGCATTCCATCTAAAAATGCTCTATTTATCCCTTTAAATAAATATACAAAAGATGCACCTAAAGCAGTTAATCCCCAAGTAAAAAGTGTTGCATAAAAAGCAGCTATTATAGGGTTTAAATTTTCAAAAAAATTAACAATATTTTCCATAAAAAAATTCTTTCAAAGATATTAAAGTTTTGTAGTGTAAAACAATATTATTATAAAAAAAACAAATTAGTTTATAGGTTGTAATAAAGTATTTATTATTTTGAAAATAGAATGAATAAAAAAATAATTTATGATTATGTTATTTGTGGCTCTGGAGCAGCTGGACTTTCTCTTATAAACGAGCTAATTAATGACAATTTTTTTTTAAATCATAGAATTCTATTGTTAGACAAAAAAAAAAAGATTACAAACGATAGAACATGGACCTATTGGGAAAAAGGAGAAGGAAAACATGATGATATTTTAAAGAAAAAATGGAGTAAAGCCTATTTTTCCTCAAAAAATTTAAAATTAACTTTTGAAACTAAACCTTATCAATTTAAATGTATTAGAGGTATAAATTTTTACGATAAAATTTTAAAAAAAATCAGTAAGTATAAAAATATTACTGTGTTAAATGAGGAAGTTGAAAAAATAATTGACCAAAATGACATGGTTAAAGTAATTACAAACAAAAATACCTTCAAATGTAAGAAAGCATTTTCTAGTATTATGAAACCAATTAGTGATAATAAAAAATATCCACTTTTAAAGCAACACTTTATTGGTTGGTTTATCAAAACAGAAAAAAATATTTTCAACGATGACAAAATAACTTTTATGGATTTTGATATTGATCAAAAGAATAATACTAGATTCATGTATATATTGCCTTATAAAAAAAATGAAGCATTAATAGAATATACATTATTCTCTAAAAATATATTAAATGACACTGAATATGAAACGGAAATAAAAAATTACATTGATGAAAAATTAAAGGTAAATTTTAAAATAATTGAAAAAGAAAATGGTGTAATTCCAATGACTTCATTTGAGTTTTGGAAATTTAATTCAAAAAATTTAATTTACATTGGAACAGCCGGTGGATGGACAAAATCTAGCACAGGATTTACTTTTTTCAAGACAATAAAAAAAAGTAAAGAATTAAAAGAATATTTAAAAACCAATGAAGCTCTAGACAAATTTGAAAAGAAAAATAAGTATTGGTTATATGACAGTGTTTTAATTGACGTTTTATATGAAAATAATTCTTTAGGTGAAAAAGTATTTGAGACAATGTTTAAAAAAAATTCCCCAAAATTGATATTAGATTTTTTAGATGAAAAAACAACTTTTCAAGAAGACATAAAATTATTTTTAAACTTCCCAAAAATAATTTTTTTAAAGTCATTGGTTAAACGACTTTTCAAAACTATTTTTCTCTAAATAGTATTTTGTCTGTTAAATTTTTGTATAATTTCTTTTTGATGTCCTCAATTGGAAAATTGTTAATCAATTCGTAACACTTTTTTTGGTATTTCATTATATCCTTTAATACTTTTTTATCAGCTCCATTTTTTAAAAAAATTTCTTTAACTCTTTTTATTTTTGTTTTTGAATCTATGTTATTTGTCGATGAATATAACTTTATCAATTCTTTTTTATCGTTAACTGACGAACTTTCATATGTATTGATGTATAATAAAGTTTTTTTATTTTCTAAGATATCAGTTCCAATTTTCTTTCCAAATATTTTTTTTCTACCAAAAATATCTAAATAATCATCTTGTATCTGAAATGCAATTCCTAAGTTTATTCCATATTCGTAAAACAAATCACTGTATCTATTAGATAGCCCTCCAATTAAGGCGCCCATTTTAAGTGAACAAGCAATCAACTCCGAGGTTTTATATCTTATCATCTCAATATAATTAGATCTAGTTGTTTTTTCAATTTGTGAATAATCAATATCCCATTGTTGGCCAACGCACAATTTTACTGAAGTCTCATTCAATAAAATTGATAATTTTTTAAACAATTTGTCTGAGTAGGGTTGAAGAAATTGATAAGACAAAATATTCATTAAATCTCCAGACAAAATTGCGGTGTTTAAATCCCATTTTTCGTGAATGGTTTGCTTACCTCTTCTAAGCTTTGATTTGTCAATTATGTCATCATGAACCAATGTAAAATTGTGAAGAAACTCAACACAAATCGCAGCCGGGAGGGCTTTATTAATATTCTTTCGAAGAATATCGCATGTCATGATTAATAAAACAGGTCTAACTCTTTTTCCGCCGATTCGCATAAAATATTTAATCGGACCATATAGATTTTTTGGATCATTAAAATTTAAATTTTCATCTAAATAATCATTAAATAACTTTTCGTATTTTAAAATCAAAACATCCAAATAAAATTAATTTCTAAAATATAAATTTATTATGTAATTGTATATAGATAATTGGCTTTATATTTGCATAAAATTTGATATCTATCAGGATTCATTTTTCTTACTGATGAAAAATTATTTTTTACTTTTTTTATTATTCACAAAAATATTATTTGCTCAAAATGAGTCAAAAAGTATGAGTTTGTCTGAGGCTGTTGAACTATCTTTAACTTACAATCTTGAGATGCAAAATGCAAACAAAGAGCTTGAAAAAGCATATAAAGAAAAGTGGAAAACCATATCAATAGGTTTACCTGAAATTACTAGTTCTTTTGTTTATCAAAATTATATTGAACTTCCAACATCTCTTGTACCAGCAGAGTTTTTTGGAGGAAAATCAGGGGAATTTGCAGAAATTAATTTTGGAACTGAACAAACTGCTAATGCTTCAATCAAATTAAATCAACTTATTTTTGATGGAACCTATATAATAGGATTACAAGGAATAAAACTCTTTTTAGATGTTGCACAAAATGTGAAAAAAAAAACTGAACAATATGTTAAATCTTCAGTAATTTCAGCATATACAAATTTATTATTAAGCAAAGAAAATTTAAAAATACTTAGACTAAATTCTTCAAATCTAAAACAAAATATCATCGAAACTCAGGAATTATTTGAAAATGGTTTTATCGAAGAAGAAAGTTTAGAACAATTAAAATTGACATACAATGAAATAATGTCTCAATTAAATTATGCAGAAGAATTAGAAAAAATATTTGGACAAATGCTAAATTTTATTGTAGGATTTGATCTTGAATCCAAAGTTATATTAACTGATTCACTTGAAGGTCTTGCCTTGAAAAGTTCAGATAGGAATGAGTTTATTAATAATTTTGATATTGAGAATAATTTAGATTTCAAAATTGCATTAAATAATGTTTATGAAAAAAAATTATTTTACAGATTGGAAAAAGCTAAATCTCTTCCGTCTATTTCTGCATTTTATAATGCTGGATATACTGGTAACAGTAATTCGTTTACATTTACTGAAAAAAATCAAAAATGGTTTAGTTCATCTTTGTTTGGATTAAAAGTAGATTTTCCAATATTCAGTTCATTAGGTCGTTCTGCAAGCTCTCAAAAGGCTAAATTAACTCTAGATCAAGCTCAATTATCTCTTGAAATTGCAGAGAAGAATATTAATTTAAAATATCAAAAAATTAAAACTGAATATTATATGCAATTAGAAAAATATTTTACTTCAAAAGAAAATCTGGAACTTGCAGAACGTATTGAAAGAAAAAATCAAATTAAATTTTTCGAGGGTTTGTCAGGAAGTTTTGATTTAAGACAAGCACAACTTCAACTTTATTCAGCTCAAAGCACCTATCTAAATTCAATGAAAAATCTTATTAATAAAAAATATGAATTAGAACTAATAATTAATGAATCCCTGTAAAATGAAAAGAAAATCCGTTCTATTATTTTTACTAATATCAATTTACTCTTGTTCAATTGATAATAAAAAAAATAAACAAATTCTTGATGAAAATTCATCAATCGAGATTCTTGAAAACTCAAAAAAAGAAAAAACTTCAATGCTTGAAAAAATTCAAGATGAATTAATAATCATAAATGAACTGTTGGACAAAAAAAATAATTTAACAAATACTATTAGTGTTTCAAGATTGATTATTAAACCTGAAGCTTTGAACCATTTTATTGATTTTCAAGGAACAGTAAAAAGTGATAAGAATATAATAGTTTTCCCGGAAATGAATGGAATTTTAAAACATATCTATGTTAAAGAAGGACAGAAAGTAAAAAAAGGGCAACTATTAGCTGAATCTAGTAACGAAGTTTTAAAAATAAAACTTGAACAACTTATTCTTAGAAATAATCTACTTAAAACTACTTTTGAAAGAAACGAAAAATTATGGGAAAAAAATATTGGATCAGAAATTGAATATTTGAGATCCAAAACTGAGTATCTGTCCAGTACTAAAAATATTAAAGAACTAGAAAAACAAATTGAAAAAACAAAATTTTATGCACAGTTCTCTGGGACAATTGATGAAATTTTTTCTAAAATAGGTTCTAATATTAATGCTGGTTTAACTCCAATTCTAAGGCTAATTAATTTAGATCAAATTTATGTTGAATCAGAAATACCTGAAAAACACATATTAAACATTAAGGAAGGATCAAAAGTTATAATTAGTTTATTTAATTCTGAAAAAATAAATTCAAAAATAACAAAAGTTGGCAATCATATTAATCCCTCAAATAGGTCATTTAAAGTTAGGATTGACATAGAAGAATCAAAAGATTTTTTTAAACCAAATATGAGTTGTAGAATAAAGATAAATGATTATTCTAGCGATAATTCAATTTTAATTCCAGTAAATAATATTCTTGAGGACTCAAATGGAGAATTTTATGTATATAAAATAGTCCAAGAAAACGACTTTGAATCTTTAAAGTCTATTAAAACACCGGTAATCACAGGGAAATCTATTGGCAATAAAATTGAAATTATAAAAGGCCTAAAAATTAATGATCAAATTGTTCAAGATGGTTTGAGATTAATTAAAAATAATCAAAACATTAAAATCATTAAATAAAAAAAACTTGAAAAGAAAATTACAATTTAAAGAGTTTTACTTATCATCTTGGGCTATAAATAACAGCACTATAATTTATGTATTAATTTTTCTTTTTTTTTCATTGGGTTTGTTCTCGTACCTAACTATGCCCAGGGAAAACTTTCCTGACATACAGGAGACTGAAATATTTGTTAGTTCATCTTATCCAGGAAATACAGCTGAAGATATTGAAACTCTAATTACTAATCCACTAGAGGAAGCTTTCAAAGGAATTCAAAATGTTAAAGAGATTTCCTCATCTTCTATCGAAAATTTTTCAATGATTACAATTGAATTTAACGATGAAATTGATGTTAATGTAGCAAAGCAGAAAGTTCAAGAGGAAATTAATAGTGTTGTTTCAAATTCTGATTGGCCAGTTTTTAATAATTCAAAAATTGAACCAAAGGCTTTCGAATTCATCTTCTCTGAGGAAATGCCTATTATAAATATTAGTTTAATTGGAGATTATCCATCTGAAAAAATGAAGTTTTTCGCTGAAAATTTAAAAGACGACATTGAAGAATTAGATGAAATTATTGGTGTAGAAATTGTTGGTATTGAAGAATTTGAAGTCGAAATTTCATTGGATATCTTTAAAATGAATGCATCAAAAGTAAGTTTTGATAATGTAGTAAATTCATTGAACAGAGAAAATCAAACAATTTCTGCTGGCAATATTATTGGCGAAGGACAAAGGAGAAACATAAGACTTGTTGGTGAAATTTCAGATCCCTCTGAATTGAAAAAAATTGTTGTAAAAAGTCAAAATGGTGCTGTCTATCTTAATGATATTGCCTCAATTGAGTTTAAAGAAAAAGAAAAAAAATCATATGCTAGATCTTTTGGTAAAGATGCTGTCATGTTAAATATTAAAAAAAGAAGTAATAAAAATCTGATACTGGCTGTAAAAAAAATTAGAGATATCGTTGAATCTAAAAAGAAGACTTTTTTACCAAGTGATATTGAAATTGAAATATCTAACGATCAATCAAGCGAAACAATTAATCTAGTCAATGACCTTACTAATAACATCATTTTTGGTGTTATTTTGGTTATAACAGTCTTAATGTTTTTTCTAGGATTGAGAAATGCGTTATTTGTAGGTTTTGCAATACCAATGTCAATGTTTATGTCATTTATGATTTTAAATTTCTTTGGGTATACTATAAATAGAATGACTCTTTTTGGACTAATTATGGGTCTTGGAATGTTAGTTGATAACGGGATTGTAGTTGTTGAAAATGCATTTAGACTCATGCAAAAAGAGGGTCTCTCAAGAATTGATGCTGCAAAAAAAGGCGTCGGTGAAATCGCATTTCCTATTATAATTTCAACTATTACAACTATTGCAGCATTCGTACCTCTTGGTTTTTGGCCTGGCGTAATTGGAAAGTTTATGATATTTTTTCCATTAACCCTTTCGATAGTTCTAGGTTCATCTCTTTTCGTTGCAATATTTTTTAATTCAATGTTAGTTTCAAAATTTATGGATATCAATGATAGAGAAATTTCAAATAAAAATTCTGTAATTATAACAGTATTTTTAAGCTTTATTGGTTCAATTATGTTATTCTTTGAAGGTCCCACTCGAGGAATTGGAACCTTACTAATTGTCCTTTCATTAATTTTTTGGCTCTACAAAAAAGTTTTGAAAAAATGGACTATATATTTTCAAAAAAGTTTAATCAAAAATGTTGAAACTTATTACAAAAGTTTTCTAAGCTTTGCCTTAACAAAAAGAAATCCATTATTTTTTATTTTTGGAACCTTTGGATTGTTGATATCCTCATTTTTAATTTTGGGAATTTCTTCTCCGAAAGTTGAATTTTTTCCAGCTAATATGCCTGCTCAAATAATAATTTACCTCGAATATCCAGAGGGAACAAGTATTTCTAAAACTAATTTAACTAGTTTGCAATTTGAGAAAGAAATAAATTATGTTATAAATCAAAGTAAGTACATGATTAATAAAAAAAATTTTATGGTAGAATCATATGTTTCACAGATAGGATCTGGCTCTCAAAACCCTGTTACAGACAAAGGTGCAGTTAATGATATGCCTAATAAAGCAAAAATTACCTTGACACTAGCTGAATTTAAAAATAGGAAAGGACTGTCTAGTGAAATTTTAAGAAGTGAAATACAAAAAGAAGTTGAAGATAAATTTCCTGGACTTTTAATTTCGGTTGAAAAAGACCAAAAAAGTCCGCCTGTTGGATACCCAATAAGTATTGAAATAACCGGATCTGATTATGATAAATTAATATTAACAGCGAATAGAATGAGGGAATTCATTGACTCAAAAAAAATACTTGGTGTTGAAGAGCTGAAAATTGATGTAAATAAAAACAAGCCTGGAATTGAATTAAAAGTAAAAAGAGAAAAAGCAGGTGAATTAGATATAACTGCAGGTCAAATTGGTAATCAGTTAAGAAGATCAATTTTTGGTGAAAAAATTGGAATTTTTAAGAAAAATAGTGAAGATTATGATATTAATTTAAGACTAAATAAAGATGACAGATATAATTTAGAAACATTAATGAATCAATATATAATTTTCAGAGACCAAGCCTCTGGTAAAATTAAGCAAATACCCATTTCATCAGTTGTTGACTTTAACAACACTCAATCTTTTAGTAAAATAAAGCATAAAAATTTAAAAAGAATTGTAACGCTTTATTCTTCAGTTCTGGCAGGATACAACGAAAATGAGGTTGTAGATGAGGTTTCAAATCAACTCTCCAATTTTGATGTTGGTGAGGGAATAAACTACAAATTTGGGGGACAAATTGAGGAGCAAGAATCAAATTTAAATTTTTTGATTTCAGCTTTAATTGCTGCACTAGCACTAATAATATTTATACTTGTTTTTCAATTTAATTCGATATCAAATCCAATAATAATTTTATTTTCAATACTACTCAGTTTCACAGGAGTCTTGTATGGTATTAGTATTTTCAATATGCCATTTGTTATTCTTATGACAATGATGGGAATCATATCATTAGCTGGAATAGTTGTAAATAATAGTGTTGTATTAATTGATTACACTCAATTATTAATTGAAAGAAAAAAAGATGAATTAAATATTGAACCAAAAGCATTTCTTGATATAAATATTTTGAGAGAAACTTTAATTGAGGGCGGTGTAGCCAGACTAAGACCTGTAATATTAACTGCAGTAACTACGATTCTTGGTTTATTACCGTTAGCTATTGGTCTTAATTTAGATTTTTTCTCTTTGTTTTCTATGTGGAACCCAAACATCTATTTTGGTGGTGATAATCACCATTTTTGGGGACCATTAGCATGGACAGTTATTTTTGGTCTTAGTTTTGCAACTTTTTTAACCCTTATAATAGTTCCATGTTGTTTTTACACTGTTTATCAACTAAAACAATTAAAAATTAGATTAGGATATTAAAATAGTTTTTAATAAATATCTTATTAAATTTGTCAAACTAAAAACTTAAATATTGAGAACTCATAATTGTGGAGAATTAAATATTAATAATCTAAACGAAACGGTTACTTTGTGCGGTTGGGTTCAAAAGGTTCGAAATAAAGGTTTCATGATATGGTTAGATTTGAGAGACCAGCACGGTATAACTCAAATTTTATTTGATCATGAAAGAACTAGTAAAAAGATATTTGACAAATTAAATACTATTAATAGAGAATATGTACTTCAAATTAATGGAATAGTAATTGAAAGAATTTCAAAAAATAATCAAATTAATACTGGAGAAATTGAAATTTTGGCCCAAAAAATTAATATCCTTAACAGTTCCTTAACTCCTCCTTTCACTGTTGAAAATAAAACTGATGGTGGTGAAGAATTAAGAATGAAATACAGATTTTTAGATATTAGAAGAGAAGAAATTTCTAAAAATATTCAACTTAGGTCAAAAATTAATTTTGAAATAAGAAAATTTTTTAACAAAAATGGATTTTTAGATATTGAGACGCCCTATTTAATTAAATCTACTCCTGAAGGTGCTAGAGATTTTATTGTTCCATCTAGAATTAACAAAGGTGAATTTTACGCATTGCCTCAATCACCACAAACATTTAAACAATTACTGGTTATTGGAGGGATTGATAAATATTTTCAAATAGTAAAATGTTTTAGAGATGAAGACCTAAGATCTGATAGACAACCTGAATTTACTCAGATAGATTGTGAAATGTCTTTTGTTGATCAAAAAGACGTAATGAACATCTTTGAAGGTTTTATTAAGGAATTATTTTTTAGAGTTAAAAATATAAAATTGAATGATTTTCCTATTTTATCGTATGAAGATGCTATGAAAAAATACGGTTCAGATAAACCAGATATTAGATTTGATATGCAAATTCATAATTTAAATGGAGTTTTAAAAAATAATAAAATTGAAATTTTTGAAAATAATGATTCAAATTTATGTATTTGCATAAAAGAAGGCGCTAAGTTAAGTAGAAATCAAATTGACGATTTAAACAATTGGGTTAAAAATTCTGAAATTAAGGGTAAAGGTTTTATGTGGATCAAATACAATCATGACGGTACAATAAAATCCTCAATTAGCAAATTAATTGATAATTTGAAGGCAAATGAAATTTTGAAAGTCTGTAAAGGTAACTTTGGTGACTTAATAATTTTAGTTTCTGGTAATAATAAAACTCCATTTATTCAACTTGGATCTTTGAGAATTGAGATTGCAAAAAGACTTGACTTAATAAAAACTAAAGAGTTCTGTCCACTATGGATTAACGATTTCCCATTATTCGAATTAGACGAAAATACCAAAAAAATTTCATCAATGCATCATCCTTTTACTTCGCCTAAAGTTGAAGATATTGAACTCTTAGATTCCACTCCTGAAAATGTTTATGCAAATTCTTATGATTTAGTTATTAATGGAGTTGAAATAGGTGGTGGATCAATACGAATTCATGATTCAAAAATTCAGAAGAAAATATTTGAAATTTTAGGTTTTTCAAAAAAAGATTATTTAAATCAATTTGGATTTTTGATTGAAGCCCTTGAGTATGGTGCTCCCCCACATGGAGGAATTGCATTTGGATTAGATAGACTTGTAGCATTAATGGCTAATAAACAAGCTATAAGAGATTTTATTGCATTTCCTAAAAATAATTCAGGAAAAGATATTATGATTGAATCTCCAAACAAAATTTCTGATGATCAACTTAATGAACTTAATCTGTCAATAAATAATGAATAAGATTCTTAAAACATTATTTTTTCTAATTATACTTGGATTGTTCATAGGGTCAATAGTTTCATTTAAATCAACTAATCCTATTGGCGAAAAAATTATTGGCTTTTCCGTTTTAATTGGTGCATTTATTTTTTTACCACTCTTTTTATATTATGCATATAAGGACAAAAATCTTAATGATTATACATTCAAAGAAAAAAAAAATGACAATTTATCGTAAAAAATAACGAATAGTTAAAACATTCTAGTACTTTTGTGGTAATTTAATAATTATGACAGGAACAGTAAAATTTTTTAATGTCTCCAAAGGTTATGGTTTCATTACCAATGATGAAACAGGTGAAGACATTTTCGTACATGCTACATCTCTTGGTGGAAATACTATAAAGGATGGTGATAAAGTTGAATATGAAGAGGAAGATGGAAAAAAAGGGAAAGTAGCGGGTAACATAAAAGTACTCTAGACAAAACCCTTTATTCTAACTATTTCTTAAAATTAAAAGAATTTAATTCTTTTTTTTTTAAAAAATCTTTGAATTAAATCAAGTGACTTTTTTTGTAAAATTCCACTTGAAATAAGGATCTTATGCTTTTTTTTCAGCTGAGTGGATATGCCGCCCTTTTTTGGATCAGAGACTGAGTAAACTATTTTGCTTATACGGCTCATAATCAATGCCTCAAAACACATAACACATGGTTCCAAAGTTACATATAAAGTGCAATCAACAAGATATTTTGAATTAATTTTATTAGTGGCTGATGTAATTGAAATCATTTCAGCATGAGCAGTAACATCAGTAAGGGTCTCAACTAAATTATATGATTTAGCTAAAACAATATTGTTTTTTACAATTACAGCTCCTACAGGAACTTCATCTTTTTCATAGGCCAACTTTGCATATTTGTATGCCAGTTTCATATAGTATTCGTCATTGAATTTAATGCG
The DNA here is from genome assembly GCA_002702875.1 of Flavobacteriaceae bacterium. Lineage (GTDB taxonomy): Bacteria > Bacteroidota > Bacteroidia > Flavobacteriales > Flavobacteriaceae > TMED220. The sequence goes on along the minus strand of PACV01000014.1, from coordinate 3,213 downwards.
CATTTTTATAAATTTTCATTATAATGAATAATTGATTTTCATTTTGTATATTAAATAAATATGGAAGATAAAGAAAAAATTTTTTTGATAGATGCTTATGCATTAATTTACAGAGGTTATTATGCCTTTATAAAAAATCCGAGAATCAATTCTAAAGGAACAGATACCTCAGCTATTTTTGGTTTTATGAATTCACTATTAGATTTAATAAAAAGAGAAAAACCTAAAAATTTGTCTGTTTGCTTTGATAAAGGTGGGTCTAAATTTAGAAATGAAATATTCAAGGAGTATAAAGCTAATAGGCACGAAACACCCGAGGCAATTAAAATTGCCGTGCCATATATCAAGAAAATTTTAGAAAGCATGAACATCTCAACTATAGAAAAAGAAGGATATGAAGCTGACGATATTATTGGAACAATAGCTAGAGAGGCTGAGAGAAAAAAATACAAAACATATATGGTGACTCCTGATAAAGATTTTGCCCAACTTGTCTCCGATAACATTTTTATTTATAAGCCAGCTAGGATGGGAAACGGTATTGAAATCTGGGGAATACCAGAAGTAAAAAAAAAATTTGAAGTAGACGAACCTAAACAAGTTGTAGATTACCTTGCAATGATGGGAGACTCCTCTGATAACATTCCTGGATTGCCTGGAGTTGGCGATAAAACAGCTAAAAAATTTATAAAAGAATATGGGAGTATTGAAAACCTTATTGATAATGTTGAGTCAATTAAAGGTAAATTAAAAGATAAAATACAAACTAATAAAGAATTAGGTTTTTTATCAAAAAAATTGGCAAAAATTCTAACCAATGTTCCTGTAAAAATTGATTTTAGTGAATTTGTAATAAGTAAACCAGATTTTAACAAATTAAATAAAATTTTTGAAGAATTAGAATTTAAAAGAATCAGTGAATCCATTCTAAAAATTTTCAACTTAGATAATAAAGTTGAAACAGGTTACGAAAAAAATACTAATAAAGGAACTCAAACAAATCTGTTCAATCAAAGTTCAGAATTAAATTTAATAAATGAAAAAAAAGTAGATTTTTTTCAAAATAAGCTTTATCAGTACCTATCAGGAAATTTAGAAAAAAAATTATTTCTTGAAAAATTAAAAAAACATAAAGTCTTATCATTTAAAATTTTTAGTCGAGAACACTCAAAATTTGATAGTGAAATTCTTGGAATCGGTTTTTCTTATAAAGAAAATATTGGCTATTATTTTAAAATGGGTGAAAAAAATAAATCAGATGAAGATATACTAATTCTAAAAGAAATATTTGAGGATGAAAAAATAGAAAAAATCAGTTATGATATTAAAAAGGATTTAAAAAAATTGAATGAAATAGGTGTTGAAGTTAAAGGGAAAATTTTTGATAATTTAATTGCACACTATTTAATTGATCCAGACATAAGTCATGAAATTGACTTATTGTCAAAAAAATATTTAAATCATTCAACTGAAAATTTTCTAGATAATAAAAATATATATGATGAAGAAATTAGATCCCAAACAAAATTTATCTGTAATTACACTGATATTAATCTGAGTTTAAAAAAAGTTTTTGAACTTGAATTAAAATCTGTAAATAATAAGCTATATAATGAAATTGAAATTCCACTTATCAAAGTACTATCAAATATTGAGAGAGAGGGTGTTTCTTTGGACACAGATTTTTTGAAAAATCTATCAAATACACTTAATCAAAAATTGAAAAAGATTGAACATATAATTTTCAAAAAATCTGGAGAAGAGTTTAATATTGCCTCACCTAAACAGCTAGGTGTTATTTTATTTGAAAAATTAAAAATTGTGAAAAACCCAAAAAAAACTAAAGGAGGACAATATTCTACTGCAGAAGAAATTTTGTCTGATTTAGCAAACCAAAATACTATTGTGAGTGATGTATTAAATTGGAGATCGATACAAAAAATTTTGAATACCTATGTTGAATCATTACCCAAAGAAATCAATTCAAAAACTAATAGAGTTCACACCATTTTTAATCAAGCTACGGTTTCAACAGGAAGACTAAGTAGCCAATCACCAAATCTCCAAAATATTCCTATAAGAACTGATATCGGAAAGGAAGTTAGGAAAGCATTTGTTCCTAGAAATAGTGACTATTCAATTTTAGCTGCTGACTATTCACAAATAGAATTAAGAATAATTGCGTCTTTCAGTAATGATAAGACTATGATAAATTCTTTTTTAAATGATGAGGATATACACGCAAGCACAGCCTCAAGTGTATACGGTATTAATTTGAATGAGGTGACAAGAGTACAGAGAAGTAATGCTAAAACGATAAATTTTGGAATAATGTATGGTGTTTCGGCATTCGGACTTAGTCAACAAACAGATCTGTCTAGAACTGAATCAAAAGAATTAATCGAGAAGTATTATAACACCTATTATGAGCTTAATAATTATATTAAAAATCAAATTGATAAAGCAAGAGAGTTAGGTTTTGTTGAAACAATTCTTGGAAGAAGGAGATATTTAAGAAATATTTTGTCCCAAAATGCAGTTGTAAGGTCAAGTGATGAAAGAAATGCTATAAATGCTCCTATACAGGGAAGTGCTGCTGACATTATTAAAATCGCTATGATTAATATTTTTGATGAACTTGAAAAAAAACAGCTGAAATCAAAAATGATTCTTCAGGTCCATGATGAGTTAGTTTTTGAGGTGCTAAATGAGGAGATAGAGGAATTATCTAATATAGTTAAAGAAAAAATGCAGAATGCTTATCAATTGAAGGTACCATTAAAAGTTGACATAGGAATAGGAAAAAATTGGTTAGAGGCACACTAATTTATGAAAGTGAAAGTCTTGAAAAGTTTCTTATCTCTAACTCCTTATCAATAGAATTTATATAATCCTTTACTGAAATTTTACTTTCTTTAATATAATTCTGGTTTATCAAAGTATTATCTTTAAAAAATTTGTTGAGTTTCCCTTTAGCAATGTTTTCAATAATTTTTTCAGGTTTACCCTCTTGAATTAGTTGCTCTTTAATAATTTGAGTTTCTTTGTCAATTGTGTTTTTGTCAACACTTTCTTTGTCCAGAGCAATTGGATTCATTGCAGCAACCTGCATTGATATATTTTTTGAAATTTCAGGAGAATCAGGGGTTTTTTTTGATAAACTAACTAGTGAGGCTAACTTATTACCAGCATGTATATATGAGCCTACATATT
>PACV01000013.1 GCA_002702875.1 Flavobacteriaceae bacterium | reverse complement strand
TTCTTGTTGTCTTACATCATTACCCAAAGCAATAATAGCTTTATCTAAAATAGCTCTAGCAAAAATAACTTCATCTGCTTCGTTTTCTAAATATCCATAAGAGTTATCTCCATACTCCTCAATAAGATTTTGTCCTTCTTCAGAATTAATATCTATAAAATAATTAGCGTCTGCGTACTCTAAAACTACATTTAAAACATTTTGTGTTTTTTCACCAAACTCTGTTTCATCATCAAAATATCCGGGTTCTACAACTCCTGCTCTTTCTAGGTCTTTATGTAATCCTGCAATAAGTTCAGGTTGTAATGTTGGATTGTATAATTGTGCAAAACCTTTTGGAAATGCAGATGGTAATGTTAACTGTTTTACTGTTCCCGTTTCAGGGTCATATACGTAATTTACTCTGTCAGTAGATATAGATATTCCTGCTGCTGTAAATGCTGCATCTATACCTGCATTTATTTGATTTTGTATATCATTTGAACTTGGTATGCCTATTGTATCTTCTGCTGCATCTTCTCCACCAACAACACCACCGTCCATTTCAATAAGTATTTTTTGTAGTTCTTCACTATCTTCAGCATTAATTGCATTAATTATTCTGCCATAATATGCAGGAACTATTTGTGGACCTCTTGCTATGAAGTCCTCTAAGGTCATTTGATACCTTTGTACTATTATGTCTTCTACTGTTGGCATTAGCTAAATAATCCTGCTATCTCTTTGTCATCCCTAAAAAGTCTACTATAAACTCCAATCCAAACATATTTAAAGTCCGGATATTGTTCAGTAATGTTTTTTGCTATTTGTGCAACTCCTAATCGTAATGCTCTTGCATCATCATCAGTACTTGTTAACCACCATTCAGGGTTACCTGTAGGTGATAATTCACTTGATATTTTTCCTACTTCTCTCCAAATAGGGTCAAAAGCCTCAAATGCCTTACCACTTTCTGTACTTAATATTACATCATTTTGTATCCATTTTTGTTGCATTTCTTCTAATATATTTTTTGCTTTTACAGGATTTAATAAACCGTAATCTCTTTGAAAACCCGGTAGCTCTTGTATTAAGTAGTTTCTATATATTCTTAATACCTGTGTTTTTTCTGCACTTGATAATCCTGCAGCTTCTACTTGTTCTTTAAATGCTGTGTATCTAAAATATCCAATAGTGTCATTTACTTGTCTACCATATTCATCTATATCTAAAGTTTGAATATCACCTTTATTGAAAGCATCATACATATTTGCATAGTTTCTTTCATCATAAGGACTATCAGGTAAAACGTAGTATTTAGATAATGGTACTAAATCTAATATTTTTTTATTTTTGTTTTGCCATTCCAATACTCTGTCTGTATAAGATTGTTTACCTACTTTAGATTGTGTTTTAGCTGCAGTTAACCAACCATGTTCCATGCCATATTTAGAAACAAATATATTAAATGCTTTTATAGTGTCATTATTGTTTTCGTCTACTAATTTAGTATATTCATTGGCAAGTACTTGAGTACCCCAATATTTACCATTTTTATCTTCTACATAATATCTTGGTGTCCAACCTGTTGGTAAAACAAATTGTGATAGACCTCTAAATAAATATATCTGTCCTGCTTGTCTTTTACTATATTTTCTAAATGCTTCATCAACTGTCAAGCCTTGATTTATATATTTATCTAGTTTTCCTTGTTCTAATAATGCTTTATCTCTTCCAACTAACTTTCCGTATCTATATACATCAATAGATGTAGATGCACGTAATTGACTTGATTCATCACCAAATCCTGCTGCTGCAGTAAATTTCTTAAGCCATGCAGGTAAAGGAATAATATCAGAAGGTCTTGGAGGTCCAAACTCTCCATATAACAATCCTCTAATTTCATTTGCAATACCATGTCTAGGTAATACAACATCTGCTAAAACACCTACATAAGGTAAAGGTGCAGGTATAAATCCTTGTCCTAAAAGGTTTACGCCTTGTACATAACCTTTTGGAGCTATACGTACATTTGAATCTTTACCATATACGGCTGATGTCAAAGCACCACCTAATGGATATACAAACATTTCTGAACCACTACCGTTAGGGTCAGGTGCAAAAAATCCTTCTTCTGAATATCCAAGTGCATCTGAACCTCTAGCACCTGTTACAGCAAGTTGTGCCTGTCTTGCTCTATAAGGATTAGCTATAAGTAGTTTGCTCCATGTTTGTGCTAATTCAAACCATACTTCAGGGAATGGGAATATGTTTCTTGTTATGTCAGATATTAAATGTTTTCTACTTGCATCATATAGTAATTGTTTTGTTGCAGATAGACCGTATGCTCTTGCTTGTACAGACATAAGGTCATAATCATCAATCTTGCCACTACCTGCAGAAGCTATACCTTTAAGTTCATCAATTACTTTTTTAGGTATTTTTGCATCAACAGCTTCTCTAATAAATCTTTTTTGTGTTTCTTTTGTCATGTTTGCAATGTTGTCAGCAGTCCATTGCCAATAATATTGTTTAAAAACAACAGACCTAGATAAGTATGCATTTGGTTTTGTCATTAAATATTTAAAACCAATTTCTACCATTGTGTCTAATCGTTTTTCAATATTACCTAAAAAGCCTGTAACATCTCCACCGGTCTTATGACCTTTGACTAAACCAAACTCTAAACCATCATCAACATATCCTGATAAGGCTCTGTAAATTTTTGTAAGATGTTTTTTGCTATATTCTTTAGAAACATCAGGTATAAAATCAACAACATCACCACCAACAGTTTCTAGTTTACCTGTAGCTATTGCTTGACGTAATCTTGAATCACCTGCATCTATACCAAACTTATAACTGTATTTATCCCCTGATATGTAGTTTTTACCTTCTACTAACTTTTCACCTGTTTTTATTCTTATTCTTGCTTCTACAGATGCTAAGTATGCATCCATATCTTTTTGATTTGTTAATAAACTTTTATATTTGTTTCCACCAATACGTGCAAGTTCTTGTCTAATAGGTAATGCTTCTGCACTTCTAAACCATGCTTTTGAGCCTTCATTAAATCCATTAGCAGCTAAATATCTAGCAACAGGGTCGTTTCTTAATTGTATAAGTTCAAAACCTACAGCGTTTATATATCCTTCTTGACCCGGTCTAATTTCTACAAAGTCACGTGACATAGTTCCATAGGATGTTGGTCTACCTCTTAATGCTCCTGCAGACCAATTAGAATTTGTTACATCTGCATATTCTAAACTTTCACGTAATTTTGCACTATCTTGTCCACCTGCAGATTCACCAAGAAACTTCTTAGATAATTTACCTGCATGACCATGTGACCTTGCCCAAACTAAATGACTAGCAGGATGTAAAAACATATTGTCTAATCCTGCAACAGCCATACGCATAGATTCTTCAAAAAAAACTCTTACAAACCAAGCACCTCTTAATAGAACTAAAGGTTTAAATAAATTTCTTGTCATGTAATCAAGTGTTAATGTATATGCATCATCAGTTAAATTTTTACTTGCTACAAGACCTGTGTATCCCTCTCCACCTTTAAATAATGAAGAAATATTTTTCCGTGTATGTGAAAGACTAGCTCTTAGCCCACCTTCAAACTCATCACCATATGTAGTAAATACTTTACCCATAGCTCTGTTTATAAGTCTGTAATCCATAAGAGGTGCGTATAAATCTGCACCTTCTGCTAGTAAATGCAAAGATGGTACTAAAATTTCAATCTTTTCACCGTTTGGTCCACGTTCTATAATTGTTTCTGCAACATCACCAACAAATGGCATATTTTCTCCTGTAACACTATCAATAAAATATTTTCTTATATCTGCGTTACTTTCAAAGATTTTTTTTGCAATCATTGTTGCAGGTAATCTTTTACCTGATTTTGCTGCTCTAAGTTCATCTCTTTTTATTTGTTCATAAGCAAATTTTTGTATAGCTTCAAAATCACCTTCTCCTATGTCTATAAGTTCATCTACAATAGGTTTCATTTCATCAAAGGTATATCCTGTAGTTTGCATGTGTGCAATAAGATTTCTAACAGCATGTTCTCTATCTGTAAAAGATAAACCTTGTTCAGGTGTTACAGATAACAATTTGTTAAAATATGGTTTTGCACCTGCTCTAAGTGTTGCACTAAAACCAAATAATTGACCTAACTCAGAAGTAGTATCTTGTCCTTTTATAAAATTAAATGCTTGTTTTGAATTACCTGCAAGATATGACCCAACACTTCTTAATGCTGCATTCTCATCTCCTATAGCAGATAATGCTCTACCCATACCTTTTTGTATCGGATTATTTTTGTTTAATAATTCATTACCTTTACGTGCAGCAGTTCTTAATACAGCATTTGTTAATCCTGATTGTTTACCCGGTAATTGTGTAATTTTTCCTGTTTGAAATAAATCATCAAGTATTGACCGTACAGTTAAATAATCTGTTGCATCAGCAATAGATTTAGCTTGTGTATATGTTAAATTGTTTAATCCGGGTGTAGTCATAATTTTTGCTACATTATTTTCTTCTGTTAATGCACGTGTTATTTTTCTACCAAAAGGACTATTCATTAAATCAAGTGCTGAGTTACTAAACAAAGATGCTCTTGTACCATTTATTACACCTGCTTGTTTGTAAAGTTTTCTACCTGCTCTAAATTTTTGTCTTTCTTCTCCACGCATAATTCTTACAAGTTGACCATTCTTTCCTGATATTCTTGGATTTTTACCTGTAAAAGGGTCAACAGATGGTTCTAGTTCATCTAAACCTTTTTTAAAAGTATCTAAATAATCATCTACTAAACCTGCTTGTTTTGCATCCTGTAATTTATCAACACTTATTGATGCTTGTTTAAGTCTAGTCAATGCACCTATTCCTTTTGCTAAAGGTATATCAGATGCTAGTTGCACACCTGCGTCAATAAGACCTGACATAACATTTGCTGCTTTTGTACCTGAAGGTTGTAAATTATATGTAACAGCTCTTCCATAACTATAAGGTTGTAACTTACCTGTATCTAATCCTCTTTTATTTCTCCACCAATTACTTATACTTAAATATTCATCAAACGTTGTTTTACCCGGTGTGTAATCTGTTTTACGTCCTTCAAAAAATTGTATTTGATTTGGATTAGTTAAACTTGTATATTCTTGTAAACCTAATGCTTCGTTAGCCTTTATAGGTGTACCAACATTGTCATAAAATATTTTTCTAGCTTCTGCTTCAGAAAATCCCATGTCTACAAGTCTGTGATATCTAGCATCATCTTCAGCAATAATACTTTCAAAAAGAAAAGTTTTATCTCTTTTATAGTTAACAGGATTACCCAACATAGCTTCTCTAAATGCAGCAGCAAAAGCAGTTTTACCTGCTAACTTACCTGATTCTTTCCACATTTGTGAATATTTTTTTAGTTCCCCCCACATACCTTTATCTTTACCAATATCAGGAACTTCTGTATTGGAAACAAACATTCTAGTGTTTGCTTGTGCTTCTTCAGATGTATAACCTTTTTGTAATAAATTGTCATAATGTAAAAGGTCTTCAACATATTGCAGTTGCCTATTTATTTTTCTTACCTTTTCACCCATACTTTCAAAGCCAAGTAATGCCCATATACCTAATTGTTCTTTACCCCTAAGAGCATCAGTAAAATTAAATACCATATCTTGGTTTTCAGGTATAAGAGGATTACCTTCTAAATCTGTACTAGCTATTTCCCATGCTTTAGATTCATTATCTATTTGTGCATTACCAAATTTATTTGCAACGGCTTCTACAGATGAACTGTTAGGATTTACACCTAACATTGCCATAGGTACAGCTAATGCTTTTGGTAAATTAGGATACTTCCTAGTAATAGCTACTAAAGATTCAGCATTTGTTTTTAAGAGGTTTTTCTTTAAATCTGTAAATTTATTTTGTCTAGCTTCGTTGTTACGAACTACTGTTTCTTCAAAGATTGGGTCAGGAAATATCATTAGATACTCCCTTGATTTATCATCTCCGATATAAGAGAACTTGGTGCTATTGCATACATAGCAGCCAATAACATGTTCTCATCTTCTTCTATTGCTTGTGCAGGTGGACTACCTGCTCCCAACATTGCACCTTCTGTAATAGGTTCTGCAGGTCTTTCTGTTGTTCCAAAAACATTTAATTGTGGTGTCGGAGTTCTAGGTATAGGTATTGGTCTTTGCTGTGGCAAAGGAGCAGCTTGTTGTTGTGCAGTTAAAGCTGCTTGTTCTCCATAAGGTACGTCCGGTACTCTGACTACTGGTTGTTTACCGTCTGTTCTTTTGGATAACGCACCGGGTCCACTAACTGCTGCAGGATTTTGAGGTTTTCGGTAACCCCCTCTAGTACGTTTCTTCGCCATCTCTAAACTCCTCCTTAATTACTATATAAACATTTGGATGTGGTTGTATTATTGAATAACTTTGCAAGTCATCAAAATTAAAAAATTGATTATCCAAACTACCGTTATTTACTAACGACCAAAACTCTGCATCTATAAATTCTTGTTCCATTATGTTAATCCAAATGCGTCTGCAATACTTGGTGGTTGTTGTGGTAGTTGTTGTGCTAGTTGCTGTTGTTGTATCAAAGCCTGTTCTTCAGGTGACATTTGTGGCTCTTCAGGTGTATAGAACTGTTTTAATATTTCTGTCATAGCATTTGGGTTTTCATAAATAGCTACAACAGCCATGGTTGAGGCAGGGTCACCTTGAGCACTTCTTGCCAATACACTTTCAAACAAAACTGTTTCTGCTTTATTTTTTCTTATACGTTCTTGTACTTTTACAATATTTTCTAATCCATCAATGTTATCTTGTAAAGTTTCTGTATCTATGACACCTGCTTGTAAAAGCTGTAAACCTGTAACAATTTTTTGTGGCTCATCAAATCCTGCCATAACACCATATATTCTTCTTGTTCTATGGTCACCACCTATATCTGTTGATGGTTTATAGTTTTCAGAAAATGCTGTGCCATTATAATATCCTGCAATAGGTTTACTATCCATACCTGTTTCCATAGATATAAGTTCGTCAAGCTCTAATCTTTTTGCATCCATCTCTGCTACACCAACTTTAATAATTTCTCTATATTCGTTAATCATCAAAGACATGGATGAGTTTAATTCTGCTAATCCTGCACCTGTAGCTATGCTTGTAGGAGATTGGGCGTCATCCGTGACAGGATATCCACCTACAAGCCTTAGCTGTCTTTCTAACCTGTCTACTTGTTGAAACAACTGATATGGTATGTTGTTGGCAGGTTTAGAAACTTGTGTACCCGGAGATAGGTAGTTTATTGCAAATCTACCTTTTCTATATTGTCCTGATTCTAATTCACCCGATATGTTAGTTTCAGTAAATACAGCATCTTCCATAGCTATAGCTGACATAATATTTATTTTTGCCATCATAGCCATTAGACCAATAGTATGGTCGTATTGTCCTTTTAGCTCATCAAAACTAAATCTCTTCATAAATACAAAAGGAACTGTGCTTAGACCGTTAGGTATATAATCAAATAGTTCTCTTGTTTCAGGATATACAACATATGTTCCTGTAATGTCATAGTATTCAATTATGTCAACACCTTGTCCTGTGTTGTCTTCCCAATCACCACCACCTGTATTATCTCCAAATGCATAAAGTGGCATAGTTTGTTGATTAGGATTATCCGTTTGTGGTTTAAGAATAGTATTAGAGTATTCAGGATATATTTGTGCTAGTTTCCATCTAGGTATGTTTCTAAGTATTGCTAACTCTTGTGGTTGTTGGTCTGCACCAAAGTTACCCGGATATGTGTCGTAAGGGTCACGAAGTTCTGCACAAGGATATACAAAACCATTTTTATCTCTTTTGTATGTAATTACCCATGCACAGTATCCATAGCCCGGCAACCATCTTGCAGCTTGAGCAAGTTGTAAATTTAATCTTTGTTTTTCATCATATGCAGTAACAATACGTTCTATTTTTTCTGCTCTGTTTTTAGCACGACTACTGTCATTATTGTTTGCAACATCAACACGTACTTGTGGTACACCTGATATTTTTTGTGCCAATCTATCAATACCTGATTGTAATAAGTTAGGTGCAGGTAAAAGGTCTGCATCTGAAGTATCCATCTGATTACCGAGTAAAGCTCTTATACCGTCAGCACCTCCGTTTAGTATTGCTCTGATTCTGTATTTACTTAATTGTCTTGAATCAGATGGAGTACCTGCAACTAATTCCTGAGCAGCGTCAATAATCTCTTGTGCGTTTTTTTTACTTAAATCTATTGCCATGGTGCGTCATTCATCTCTGTTACATTATACCCTGAAAAACTAGGATTGTAGTCCATTCCTACTTCTGCAAGGTGTTCTTTTTGTACTCTTCTAAATACCTTCATTGGAAACCAACTAGCCATAACTATATCTGTTTTGTGTTTGTTACGACTAGACACAGGCTTACCATCAAAGTATACCAACTGTCTTTTGTAGCTGTCTATTTTAGCTTGACTTTCTGCATCACCATAAGGTAAATGTATTTTATTATTCTCAAACAATTCTGTCATTGCACCTACACCATAAAGAGGGTCATGTTTATTTTTGCCTGTAAGGTGTCCTTGTAATAATGTACCTGTCTTTAATACAAACTCTTTTATATTGTCATCTTGTCGTAT
>PACV01000012.1 GCA_002702875.1 Flavobacteriaceae bacterium | reverse complement strand
TTATTGGTTTGTTGGCAAGACATAAGAAATAAGCAGGCAATAAGAATTAGATTTTTCATATTATTTGGTTTTATTAGTACACTTAAAATTAAAAAAAATACTAAATCTATTTATTTAGATTTAAATAGTTAAATTATTTATTTAATAAATTTGAAATACCAAAAACACTATTTTAAATTTTAAATGAATAAAAAAATCATATTAGTTATAATAATTTTATTTTCTCAATGTGTTAAAGAAAATTCAAGTGATACTAACGAGTTTATAAATGGAACAACCTCTCGGCACAGCATAGTACATGACGGTTTAAATAGGGAATATCTAATTTATATACCAAATAATTACAATCAATCAGAAGAACTACCACTTTTATTTAATTTCCATGGATTTGGAGGTTCTGTTAGTTATTATATGTCATACGTTGATATGAGGCCATTAGCTGAATCGAACAACTTTATTTTAGTTTATCCTCAAGGAAGCCTTCTTGGAGGTTATCCTCATTGGAATGCAGGTTTAGATAATAATGAAAACAAAAGCAGTGTAGATGATTATGGTTTCGTTGAGGAACTTATTAATTATATCAGCAGCAACCTATCGGTCAATCAAAATAGAATATATTCCTGTGGTTTTTCAAATGGTAGTTTTTTTTCATATTCATTGGGTTGCTATCTTGAAAATAAAATTGCTGCTGTTGGTTCAGTTGGAGGCACTATGTTAACTGAAACATATAATAATTGTGACATCAATAGTCCAAAACCAATGATTAATATTCATGGTGATTCTGATTTTATAGTTCCATACGATGGTACTTTTGGATTACAATCTATAAATGATGTTATTGATTATTGGGTTACTCTAAATAATTCTCAAAATTTATCAACTAATGAATCCTATGACAAAACAATAAAAAAATACCAATATTCTGACAATAACGGATCAGTTTACGTAGAGCATTATAAAATTATCAATGGAGGTCACACATGGAATGAAAATGTAAACTTTGAGGGAAAAAATAAGAGTAAATTAATATGGGATTTTTTTTCAAAATTTGATCTAAATGGTCCAATTAATTAGTTCAAAACTTTCATTTCATATTAATTTTTCTAACTTCTGATTGCCCAATATACATATTACCAATAAGTTCTACTACAAGGGATGTTAGCTCAACAGAATTTAAATTTTTCGGTAAATTAATTGCTGATCCACCATAAGTAACTAAAATATTTTCAGGTTGATTTAGGTGAATTGATGTATGAAGTTTTTCTCTTAGAATTTCATTAAGTGAATAATTTGTATTTAAATATTTAACTTCAAATTCATTGATTTTTTTTAGTGTAGTCTTTAAAGTGCGTGTTTTATATTTAAAGTTTAAATCTTTTTTTTCTTTTGCCTGATAAAAATCTTGACCGTAAGAAAAAATAGAAAGTAATAATGTGATTAATGTATAGGTTTTTTTCATAAGAAAAATAATTGCTTCTCAAATTGCAATCAACATTTTACAAGTCTAATTATTACTTATAATAAAAAATAAACTTATATATATTTTTTTTAAATTTAATAAAACAATGAACATAATGAAAAATATTTTAATCCTTAAAATTTCTTTTTTGGCCTTTACATTCATAAATGCCCAGGACAATATTCAATTAGAAAAGTTTCAAACATTCGAGAGTTACTCTAATGAAAGTTATGATCATCCATTAAGACCACAGTTTCATTTTACTTCTTTAAAAGGTTGGAATAATGATCCAAATGGTATGGTTTTTTATGATGGTGAATATCATTTATACTTTCAACACAATCCATTGGACGTTGTGTGGGGAAACATGACTTGGGGTCATGCAGTAAGTAAGGATATGGTTCATTGGAAACAACTTAAACATGCAATATTACCATATAAAGATGGTACAATCTTCTCTGGAACGGCTGTTGTAGATCATAACAATAGTTTAGGTAAAAACACAAAGGAAAATAAAGCAATTGTGGCTTTTTACACTCACGCTCAGAATTCAAAATCAAATTGGTTCTATCAATCTGCAGCATATAGTCTTGACAATGGTAGAAGTTTTACCTTAATTAATGAAGGCAATGGAATTGTTCAAAATCAGGGTTTTGATAGAGGTGAGAGAGATCCTAAAGTGTTTTGGCATGAAGAATCAAAAAAATGGATTATGATTTTATGGGTTAAAAGAGGAAACGATACTTTTACAGGTCCTGACACTGGACCAGGAAATGTCACTAAACTCGGTAAAGTCCGTTTTTTTGAATCTAATGATCTAGTAAACTGGAGAAAGCTATTCGATTTTGATAGAAATTGGGTTTATGAATGTATGGATATGGTGGAACTACCAGTTGATGGTGATAAATCAAACAAAAAGTGGTTACTATACGATGCTAGCTTTGATTATGAAATTGGGGATTTTGACGGAAAAACATTCACAACCGATGGTAAAGTTGGTAAAGGTGACCTTGGAAAACATTATTATGCAGCTCAAACCTTTAACAATAGCCCTGATGATAGAGTAATTATAATAGGTTGGTTGGCAACACGAGATAAAAATATTTTTATTGAAAATAAAACATCATGGAATCAACAGATGTCTTTTCCATCAAAAATGGAGTTAAAAACTACTATGGAAGGGGTGAAATTATTTAGAACACCCATAAAAGAAATTGAAAGGTTATACCTTAAATCATATAATTTTAAAAATAAATCAATTAAATACCTAAATAATAAAATGAAATCTCAAGAAATTGATCTGGTTGACGTTTCCTTTGATTTTGAAAAGAATAAACACCAAAAATTAGTTTTTGATATAGGAGGAGAAAAAATAACACTTGAAAATAAAAAGTTTATTTTTCAAGGGATAGAAGTACCTGTGTCAGAGGAATCTAAAACAAATTTTAGGGTTCTTCTAGATAGGTCATCAATTGAAATCTTTTTTAATAATGGTGAACATGTATTAAGTTCTTATATTGACCCAAACAAAAAAAATAAAAGAATTAAAATTGAGTCTGAAAACAATAACAAACTTAATTGTAATTTAAATATTATGAAATCAGCATGGATTAAATGATTTAAGGACTTTCTTGAACTTCTTTAAGTGCTCTAGTTGACATACCAATTGAGTGGTGATTTCCAGTTTTTTTTGCCATTTCTAAACTTTTTTCTGCTGCCTTAAGAGCTTCTTTTTTGTCTCCATATCTGTTATAAATTTGAGCTTTGTAAGCATAAACCCAAAATGGAAATTTTCCACCTCTCATTGACAAACTTTTATCAAACCACATTTTACTTTTATTCTTATCAAGATTATTTTGATAATAGTATAAAGCAGCATTATGGTAATCCCATGTTGTTGCATTTCCACTTGATAATACCTTGTTTATACTTGCAAGAACCTCTTTTTTTGTAAAAACATCAAATGGAAAAACTGTAATTTGATTTTCCCAATTAAGAGTCAGTAATGCTGAATTTTGGGTGATGTTGCTAATTGTTATTTCAAATGTCTCAATTGAAAATGGTAAATCGTAAGACTGGCCTAAAACATCAAGAATAATTTTGTTTTCATCCCAATTCTCAGGCATTCCACTATTTTCTATTTCATCATATAAAATTAATCTCCAACCACTTTCAGAAGGGATAGTGTAAATTGAATATTCGCCTTTCTTAACAATATTTCCACTAAAACTAACATCTTTATCAAAACTTATAATTGTATTTTTATTTGCACCAGTTCTCCATATTTTGTCATATGGTACAACTCCACCAAAAATTTTCCTTGATTTAACAGATGGTCTTGAATATTCAATTTCAATATTTGTAAGCCCTACTTGTTGACTTATTTTAGCAATTGGGCTTATGGGAGGAGTAACAACTTGAGAGTTTACATGAAAGAAAATTAATAACGAAAAAATGAACGCAATTCGAATCATGATAATGTAATTTGGATTAACTAATTTATTTAAAAATTATGGGTATAAAAAATTTGTAGAATATTATTAATAATAAAATAGATAAAAAATTAATTAAAATACCTACCCTAACCATATCATAAATTTTTATATAACCACTGGCAAAAACAATTGCATTTGGTGGTGTGGCCATTGGCAACATAAATGCACAACTACTAGCTATTGTAACTGGAATCAGTAAATGAAGTATTGGTATATCTAATCCTATAGCAACTCCAGCTACAACAGGAGCTAAAACTGCAACTAATGCTACATTACTCATTAACTCAGTCATAAAAAGCATTAAACAAATTAGCATTAAAACAATTATAAATACACTTAAATTTGTATTTGTAATAAATTCTGTAACTGACAAAATTATCCCGGTTTCTGACATTGCTTTTGCTAGAGATAAACCTCCTCCAAATAATAATAATATCCCCCAAGAAAGATTTTTAGTGTCTTTCCATTTTAAAACAAAATCCTGAGGATTAAAATTTATTGGAATAGCAAAAAGAGCAATTGCAGCAGAAACACTAATAATTGAATCAGTTAAAATAAAGTTTGGAAAGATTGAATTAATTAAACCCCTGAATATCCACAAAAAAACTGTGAAACAAAATATTTTTAAAACGTGTTTTTCTCGACTATTCAGTGCGCCTAACTCATCTAACTTTAATTTTATTATTGACTTTGAAGCATCAATTGAAAGATTTTTATTAGTAAAAAAAATTCTTGTCAGAACAAAATAAATAATTGATAATAGTAAAATCGTAAAAGGTAAGCCAATTACCATCCACTTTAAAAAAGTAATTTTAATATTAAACTCATTTTCTAATAACCCAATTAAAACTGAATTTGGAGGTGTTCCAATAATTGTAGCAATACCCCCTGCATTCGCAGAGAATGCAATACCAAGCATTACACTCAAAGCAAAATTATTATCGTCCCTATTAAATTCATTTTTGTCAATTAAAAGTTTAATTACTGATATTGCTATTGGAAGCATAACAACTGTACTTGCGGTGTTTGTAATCCACATACTTAAAAAAGCAGTTGATATCATAAATCCCATTATGATTCTATTTGGCGTTCCACCAACTTTAGAAATTATATATAACGCTATACGTTTATGTAAATTGACTTTCTCTAATCCCAATGCTAAAACAAAACCACCAAAGAATAAGAAAACTATTGAGCTTCCATAGTTTGCTCCAACTGAATTCATATCCATTACATCAAAAATTGGGAAAATAACAAGAGGTAATAAAGCTGTAACAGAAATTGAAATAGACTCTGTAACCCACCAAATAAGCATCCAAACAGCAAGTGAAAAGACAATAATTGCAGAATTATTAAAATTAAAAAAATTTAAATTTGATAGAATAATGAAAAACAATGGTCCTGAAATTAATCCAATTTTTCTAACTAAATTGTTTTTACTTTTTACCATAGCTTAATGTTAATATGTAAATATATCAAATTCATTTTTTTAAAAACTTATATATTTTTATGCATGATTAAACTTTTTTACATTTGCACTGTGAAAAAAATTTTATTTGCTGTATTATTAGTTTCAGTTTTTAAATCTTATTCTCAGTCATCTGACCAAATAAAACTGTGTTTTGCTATGCAAGGTAACAGCTTTTCAACTGACAACATGGCTGACCAAGCTTTAAACAAGATTTTATCAGTAACTGGACTTTCTAAAAGATTTGTTTTAGCACCTTGCAGTGAGATAAGTAATTGTCTTGCCATTTCATACAAAGGAATTAGGTATATATTATTCGATAAAGAATTTATGAAACAAATTTCTTCATCGGGCAGTAACTGGACAAATCTTTCAATATTGGCACATGAGGTAGGTCACCACATTAATGGTCATACTATTGATGTTGTAATGTATTCAGATGAAGTTGTTGATAGACCTGATTTAGAATCTTTCAGAAAAATGGAACTTGAAGCAGATGAATTTTCAGGATTTGTTATGGCAAAACTTGGTGCGTCACTTGAACAAGCTACTGCTGCAGTTATGATTATGTCTAATGATGACGATGACACCTACTCCACTCATCCTAAAAGATCTAAAAGAATTAAATCAATAAAAGCTGGATACGCTAATGGGTCGACACAAGTAATTCCAAAAAAATATGAAACTGTTAATAAAAGGGTTTCTGTAGAACAGATTTTTAATATGGCTGAAAACAAGAAAAATCAAAATGATTATGTTGGAGCAATAAATGCATACTCTAGAGCTATTTCCATGAAACCTGACTATTCCTATGCATATAACAACAGAGGTTTTTTAAAATATCAACTAAAGGATTTTAGAGGTGCTATATCAGATTATTCAACAGTTATAAAAATTGATCCAACCTACCCAGTTCCATATTACAATAGAGGACTTGCCAAAAGTAAAATAAAAGATTTTAATGGTGCACTTATTGACTATAACAATGCAATAAAATTAAAACCAGACTATGCCATTGCATATAATAACAGAGGAAATGTTAAATTTAATCTCAAAAATTACAGAGGAGCAATTATGGATTACTCGTATGCAATAAAATTTAAGTCAAAAGGACCATCAAAAATTTTTACAAATAGAGGAGTCTCTAAAGAATTGATAGGAGACCTTAAGGGTGCATGTAAAGATTGGAGTGTCGCAGCAAGACTTGGAAATAGAAATGCCCAAAAATGGATACTAGAACAATGTAAATAAACAAAAATGAAAAAAATCATATATATAACAATAATACTATTATACTCAATTAGTTATTCACAACAACTTGGAGAATATTATAGTAATGTAGATAAAAACAATAAAGAATCTTTAAATTTTGGAATCAAAAAACCTGTTGATTTTACTCAAAAAAACTCAGTTAAAAAAGATGGGGTAATTTTATGGGAAGACGAAAATACAAAAGTTGAAGTTTTTTTAACAAAGATCAAAAAAAGTAATTTTAAAAAATTAAAAAAATCTGAATGGGCTGATCTTTTAAAAAATAAAAAACATAATTTCAAATTTATAAAAAAATCAATTTATAAAAAGTCTGATATTACTTATCAAACTATTGATAATTTTCCTTCTAATTTATTTACTTATTCAACTGAAAAAACCAGCAATACAATTTTAATAGTAGTTGTTGAGGGGTATTATTTTAGAGTTAATATTAGCTCATCAGAAGATAGTTCAAATTTCAATAATTTTGTTAAAAATTTAATTAGCTCCATCCTTTTTTACGATCAATATTCTGATGGAAAAAGAGAGGTTGTTGGTAAATGGAAAATTGTTAAAGAAACAGAAGGTGGATCTAAAAAAGAATAAAGTTCATGAAACTCCTAAAATTTCTTTTTTTTTCAATTTTTTTAATATTACTTGGATGTAGCAAAAATCAGAAAAATATATTATCTAATATCAGCAAACCTAATATTTTGATAATTTACTTAGACGACCTTGGATATGGAGATGTAAGTGCGTACAACAAAGGAAAAATACAGACTCCAAATATCGACAAGTTAGCAAATAATGGTTTGAAATTTACCAACGGTTACTCTTCATCAGCAACATGTAGTCCAAGCAGATATGCATTATTAACTGGTAAATACCCATGGAGAAATCCTAATGCAAAAATTATTACTGGTGGATCATTAATCATTGATACAACTGAGGTAACATTGCCTAAAGTTTTAAATTCCAATGGATATTATTCTGGAATTGTTGGTAAATGGCATTTAGGACTTGGTAATACAAAAATAAATTACAATTCACTTATAAGTCCGGGACCAAATCAAGTTGGGTTTAATTATTCGTACATCATGGCAGATACTCAAGACAGGGTTCCTTGTGTTTATATTGAAAATGGTAAAGTTGTAAATTTAGATGATGACGACCCTATAGAGGTGAATTTTGCGGTTAACTCAAATTTTGATGATTACAACTTACCAACTGGCTTAAATAACCCAGAGCTTACAAATATGAAATGGCATCATGGTCATAATGGATCAATAATTAATGGTGTACCAAGAATTGGTTACATGAAAGGTGGGGAAAATGCGCTATGGAGCGATATTGACATGGCTGATCACTTTTTAAAAAAAGCTAATGAATTTCTTGAGGAAAATAAAGAAAATAATTTTTTCCTCTTTTATTCCTTACAACAACCTCACGTACCGAGGACACCTCATCCAAGATTTGAAGGTTTATCAGGAATGGGGCCTAGAGGGGATGTTATTCTTGAGGCAGATTGGTGCATAGGACAGATATACAAAACCCTTGAAAAATTGGATTTATTGAAAAATACTTTAATAATTTTATCAAGTGACAACGGTCCAGTTCTAAATGATGGATATTATGACAATGCAGTTGAGCTACTTGGTGATCATGACCCATTTGGTGGCTTAAGGGGTGGAAAATATAGTCTTTTTGAGGCTGGCACTAAAGTTCCGTTTATTGCCTATTGGAAAAACACTATTCAAAGTGGTGTTTCTAATGAAATAATTTCTCAGATTGACTTACTTAGTTCAATATCATCAATTGTTGGAGACAAATTCAGGTCAAAAGATGGTCAAGATTTATCAAATTTAATATTAAATAATCAGGGTAACGGAAGAAAAGAACTTATAATTGAGGCAACAACAAGAACAGCATTTAGAAGTGGAGATTGGGTTATGATTCCACCCTATAATGGAGTTCCTGTAAATAAAAATGTAAATATTGAATTAGGTAACTCAAATGAGTATAAATTATTCAATATTAAAAATGATCCAAGTCAAAGAGTTAATTTAATAAAAGTTAATAATATTCAACTCCAAAAAATGATCAAAAGATACAAATCTATAATTGGAGATGATATAAATAGTCCAGAAAAATTAATCTTGGAATAGTTACTTGAAATAATTTTTTTTTAGCTTAAATTTGTTATAAATTTTAATCCTAATAAGGATTTACAATTTAGTTGCTATAAAAAGAACATATTTACTATTATTACTGTTGCTAAAATCAACTTTATTGGCCGCTACTGCTGTCCTTAAAGTTGAAGGTAGTAATCCTTTACAGTCACTTACATATATTCCTGACGATAATTTTGAAAGTGCATTAATACAATTCGGGTATGATGATGAACTTGATAATTATGTTGAAACTGATAAAATATCTCAAGTTCAATCATTAAAATTAAATGATAGACAAATCAGAGATGCTACAGGAATTGAAGCATTTGTCTCTCTAATTGACTTAAGTATAACAAATAATTTATTAAATGAAATTGATTTGACTCAAAACAATCTTTTAGAGATAATTGAAATAAATGATAATAATTTAAAAGAAATTGATGTTTCTAAAAATTTAAATTTAAAATTACTTAGCCTATATAACAATAACATTAGTGAAATTGATGTCTTGTTAAATACTAATTTAGAAACTCTGATTTTATATAGCAATCCAATAAATAAAATAGAATTAAATGAAAACAAAGATCTTAGACTATTAAACCTAGGAAACACACTAATTAATCAAATTGATCTTTCATACAACACAAATTTAACTTTTTTAGCTATAGACAACTGTAATCTAACTAGTATTGACATTTCTAGAAACACAGAACTAACAGATTTAAGATTGAATAATAATTTATTAAATGAAATTGATTTATCTAAAAACATACTATTAAAAAATTTATTTTTA
>PACV01000011.1 GCA_002702875.1 Flavobacteriaceae bacterium | reverse complement strand
TTCAGAAAATATGTATATGTCTGAAAATTGGGTTGAAATAGCAGGATATCAAACTATTATTAAAATTATCATTGGTATAGTTTTTTTTCTTCCTATTTATGGTATATTACTTAATCTTTTGTCAAGAAAATTTATTGATTCTAAGTAAATTAAAAATATTCTAATTAAAAAATATTACCATTTTATTATTGTACTTCCCCATGTAAACCCACTACCAAAAGCAGCAAGAACAATAACATTACCGGATTTGATTTTACCCTGTTCCCAAGCCTCTGTTAAAGCTATTGGTATAGATCCAGCTGTTGTATTCCCATATTTTTGTATATTATTTAAAACCTGATTGTCAGATAGACCAAATCTCTTTTGAACAAATTGTGATATTCTAAGATTAGCTTGATGTGGTATTAACAAATCAATATCTTTTGGATCCAATCCATTATGATTTAAACCTTCTAATATTACTTCACTAAATCGAACTACAGCATTTTTAAAAACTAATTGACCATTCATAAATGGGTAATATGATGTGTCTTCAGGATTATTTGCATCAATGATTTCAGGTACCCATCTATTTGTACTAGGACCAATTAATGATAATTCTTTTGCAAATTTCCCCTCTGAATGGAGATGTGAAGACAAAATACCTTTTTTTTTATTTTCCTCTCTTGAAATCACAGCAGCACCTGCGCCATCACCAAAAATTACTGTAACTGCCCTTCCTCTGGTTGAAAAATCTAAACCACCAGAATGATTTTCTGATCCAATTACCAAAATATTTTTATACATACCTGATTTAATGAATTGATCTGCGGTTGCAACTGCATAAATAAAACCAGAGCACTGATTTCTTATATCCATTGCTGGACAGGTTGGAATTTCTAGTTTATCTTGCACTAAAACTCCAGATCCAGGAAAATAATAATCTGGACTTAAAGTTGAAAAAAGGATTAAATCAATATCCTTTTTGCTAATTCCAGCTCTTTCAATCGCAATCTTTGCAGCTTTTACTCCCATCATCATTGTAGAATTTCCATCCCCCTTTTTAATATGCCTTCTCTCTTTTATTCCTGTTCTCTCAACGATCCACTCGTTACTAGTATCCATAATTTTTGATAAATCATGATTTGTTACAACATTTTCAGGGACATACATTCCCAAACCAGAAATTTTAGAATTAAACATTAAAAAAGTTTTTTTTAAGTTAGCAATTGTAAATTTATTTGTAGCTAGATTTTTTAAAATTTATTTAATAAATACTTTTAAATTTATAGTAAATATTTTACTCAATATTAAAAGCAATGAGAAAAGTTTTCTATTCAATTTTAATTGCAACCCTATTTAATTGTTCAAAAGGTGGTGATTCATTAGATACATTTTCAACCCCAACAATATCCATTAAAGAGACATCCTCATCAGAAGAATCAGACTCAAACGATGATACAACCTCTACGCAAGAAACAGCTAACAATTCAAATTCAGAAGAAAATGGAACTAATACTGAAGATTCAAATTCTGAAGAGGAATCATCAAGTCAAGAATCATCATCTGATGAAACCGCATCATTAATTCTAGATACCAGCGGCGGTTGTACAAAATTTATTGGTAATGGTCCCGTGGGAGAGTGGTTTAAATTTGTTGATGGAAGTCAAGAAGAAGCACACGCTCATTTTATTTTTACCTCTAGTGATAATGGAATTCTTCAAATTGGAGAAACAGGTTTTTTAGATAATAATACTGCAAAGATTCTTGTTGCTAAAACAGACGCATCAGGAAATTTGGTTTGGAAAAAAGAGTTTGGTGATCCAGGACATAATCTAGGAAATTCTATAATTGAAGTAAGTGACGGTTACATTATAACTGGTTCGATAAATAAAAATTCAATTGTAATTAAAGTTGATAAATCGAGTGGAAATACAATTTGGAGTCAAACATATGATAATGGTGGAACTGATGCAATTGAACACCTGGTTGAAACAACCTCTGGTTTCGCTGCAGTAGGTTACATAAATGCTACTGATGAAAATAATACTTTTTACACTGAGGGTGAGGGATACATTAGTTTCTTGGATTTTAATGGCAACAAACTATCTGGAAAATCTTTTGACTCCCAAATGTCTCATGCATATAGGATTTTTAAAGTTGAAAATAATTTGATTATTTCAGGACTAACTGCAGGAGCGGAAGATTATGCGCTAATGAAAACAAATCTAAATGGTGAAAAGGATTGGGTAAAAACATACGGTGGTGACAAAAAAGATCACTGTTTTGCAATGGATATAAGTAAAGATAATTCAATTTACCTTTCTGGTCATACACTTTCTGGTGTTGATAATTGGGATACTTATACCATGAAAATTGATCTTAATGGAAATAAATTATGGGAGAAAAAAAGAGGAAATCCCAGAGGATTTAATCCCTTGTATATCCATGATGAAGTATGGGACTTAAAAGCAACTGATGATGGAGGATGTATTATTGTTGCAGGAACTGGAGATGAGTATGCATACGAAGAGTCTTGTTCCCAATCAAAAGATTTGTCAAATGTATGGCAAGTTTATTTAATTAAGTTTTCATCATCAGGTGAGATTCAGTGGGACAAGACATATGCACCTATAAGTGGTGATGATTGGGCTGGAGAGGCAATTGATATAACTTCTGATGGTGGAGCTGTAATTGCAGTTGACAACAGTCAATTTGGTATTCTAAAAATCGCTCCAATAAACAATTAATTTAATCCCATATGGATATATATATTGTCATTGCTTTCATTTCATTATTATATTTATGTATAGGTTATTTTATAAATAAAAAAAATTCAAAATATCTTTTAGCAGGATACAATACTATGACTGATGATGAGAGAAAAAAATTTGATATTGACAATTTTCTAAAGTTTTTTAAATACTTTTTTAAATTACAATCTTTACTATCAATTTTAATATATATTTTATTTAAACTTCTGATCAATGAAAAAATAGCATTGATTTCCTACTCTATTTTTTTAATATTGTGTCCCTTATATATGATTATCAAATCAAAAAAATTTTACATTAAATAAGATATTTAAAATAAATTTAAAGTGGATAAAATTTTATGTTATTTGTTATGTTTTATTATTACTATTAGTTGTGAAAAAAAAATAGAAAATAATGAAATCCCTGCTTTTGAAAATTTAGTTTGGGGGGATGAATTCAACTACAATGGAAAAATAAATGATTCTCTTTGGCACAATCAAACAATACCTATCAATAACGGAAGTTGGGCAAACAATGAACTTCAACATTACACAGATAATTTAGAGAACTGCTTTGTTAAAAATGGCATTTTGCATATAGTAGCAATTAAAGAAAAAATTGAAATTAATAACTCAGTTAAAAACTACTCATCAGCAAGATTAAATTCAAAATTTGATTTCAAATACGGGAGAATTGATGTAAAAGCCAAATTACCTTTATCCAAAGGAACTTGGCCTGCAATATGGACTCTAGGCTCTAATATAGATGAAACTGGAAATTATCTTGGTAATAAAAAAGGAGAAATACCCTGGCCGTATTGTGGAGAAATAGATATTATGGAACAAAATGGTTGGGATAAGTCTAACGTATACAATGTTCTACATTTCCAGAATAGTAAAACCGATAAAAAAGATGAAATAAAAAAAATTTCAAAAATTTTAAATTCAAATAAATTTAATCTTTATTCACTTATTTGGACTGATAAAAAAATATATTGGCTTTTAAATAACAAAATTACTTTTGAGCAAGAAAATACCGGTATTATGCCTTTTGATAATAATCACTATTTACTCTTAAATCTTGCAGTTGGGGGTACTTTAGGTGGTACTGTACCTGAAAAATTTGATAAGGATGAAATGCAAATTGACTTTGTAAGAATATTTCAATAAATGATTTGAATTGATATTAAAAATTTTAGTTTTTCTTAATTAGGTATCTGAAATAAGTCTTCAACTTTACAATTCAAAGTTTTTGCAATTTTCAAGGCAAGTACAGTAGATGGAATATATATACCATTTTCAATTGCATTTATACTTTTTCTTGAAACCTCCGCAGCAACAGATAGTTCCTGTTGGGTCAAACCAGAAGATCTTCTATATTCCTCTAAATTATTTAGAAGTTTTTTATGATTTCTTCCCAAACTTTATTTTTTTTCAAACTCCTCAACAGCATCTGTGAGCTCTTTCCCTGTGTTAGGATAAAGATAACCAGCTATTAAAGTGCCAACTCCTACTAAACCAACTAGTGCGCCTATTCCTTCAACTATATTTCCTAGAGCTAAAAACCCCAAGATATAAATACCAATTCCAACAAAAATTGTTATAACCCCATTTCTTCTGTAATCTAATGGTTCTTTTTTTCGTTCTTCAAAAATCTTTAATAATTCCTCAAGCTTGTCTGGATCATTTAAATGTTTGGAAATTTCTAATACAGTTTGTCTCTTACCCTTTCCCTCAAAATATAGCCAAACAAATACTCCTAAAGGAATTACTATGCCAGCCATTATTCCGAGTATTGGAATTAATAATTCAACTCGATATCCTTGCTCAACGAAGCTGGTGATTATAATTTCCATTTTTTATATTTATAATGTAACGTAAACTTAACATTATTTTTTATGATAAGCAAACGTTACATCAAAAAATTATTTATCTAAAATTTTAATCTGCAACGTATCCAGACAAACCTTGGTCATTATCTTGAAATATTAATCTTAATTCTGACAAATCAGGCTTTGATAGTACTGGAGAAATATAATTATTAAATAATGCGTATCCCAATGGATTATTTTGTTGAATCCCACTTGCAGTGTTTGCCTTGTCAGCCCATTCAGGCGCAAGAGAACCTCCCTCCCATAATTCCTTTCCAATTTCCCACATACCAAAAGTCAATAAATACTGATACTCAACTAAGAGTACTGGCCATTTATCCCTGTCATTTATATTACCACCATAATCATTAATTCCAAAAACACCATTATCAACTGCCTCTTTCATTGCAAGAAAAAGTTCAGTGCCAGATATATCCTCATCCTCTGACATATTTAATGCAGATAAAGAACCGTCAACAGCCCCCCTTGTTCCAAATGATTGAAGTGTATGCAGTGCATGTTCAAAAACTTCAATAATGTCATTATCTCCCTTTCTTCCAGTATTATCTGGACTCATATACCAAATCATATCTTTTAAAACTAAAGTGTTTTCTAATTCACATAGACCTGAATATCCGCTACATCCTCCGTCAACTAAAGGATTTGGATTATATTGACCTGCATTTCCATATGCTACTCTTTGACCTGTTGGAAGATTCTTATGAAAACCTATTTCACCTAATAAAATTTTAATCATTTTCTCTTGAGCATCTTTATTGATTCCATCAGCATCCTTATTAGTTAAAAGTTTAAAAACTTGAGCAACTTTCTTAGCAAATTCATCAGAAACTTTGGGTTGTCCTCCTGTCTCACCAGCAATTAAAATTTTTACACCATTAACATCAATTGACCTATCAAACCAAGAAGAAATATTATTATTTGAAACAAGTTGTCCACTACTGTAATAATTTGATTCAGAAATAATTTGTTGAAAATTTGCTGTGAGTGTAATATCAGAAGTTAATGTGATAGATATAACACTGGAAACTTCTGAACTCCCAGTCCATCCTGAAAACTCATAACCACTTGTAGGAGTTGCAATGACAGATAAAACAGAACCTGATGCAAAGGTTCCTCCACTTGAAACAACTCCACCAACACCAGCGTTAACAGTAATGGTATACTCAGTAATTGGAATTAACCTGAAATTTGCAACCAACACAATATTAGAATTAACAGTTAGTGTATTTTGTGTTGTAGTTTCATCACTTCCAGTCCAACCAACAAATTCATAACCCTCATTTGGAGAAGCTGTAACTGTTATAACTGTTCCTGCATTAAATGTTCCAGATTGAGTGTCGACAACTCCTCCTTCAGATGCAGAAATAGAAACACTATATTTAGCTATTTCAGGAAGAGCTGAAATTTGGCTATCACTTTGTGAATCTCCTTTACTACAAAAAGTCAAAGTGATTGATATTATAATTAGAGCTAAAAAGTTTATTTTATTTTTTTTCATAACTTTTAATTAAATTTTGTTATAAGATAAGAGAGTTTTTAGTTATAACAACAAGATAAAGTATAAATAACTAATCTTTTATTTTTAATTAAAAAGTAATTAATGAATAATTTATTGAAAACATTGTTTATTTCTTTAACGTTGGTTGCTTGCTCACAATCTAATCAATCTGAAATTAAAAAAAATAATCCACCAAATATTATATACATATTAGCAGACGATTTAGGCTATGGAGATATTGGTATATTGGGACAAAAAAAATTTGAAACACCTAATTTGGATCGTCTTGCAAAAGGTGGCATGATATTTACCCAGCACTATTCAGGCTCAACAGTTTGTGCTCCGTCAAGATCTGCTTTAATGACTGGTCAGCACACTGGTCACACTTTTATTCGCGGTAACTCAGAAATGGGATATACTCTCGAAAATGAGGGTCAATATCCTTTATTAGATAAAGAAATAACTATTGCTGAAGTATTGAAAGGAGCTGGTTATAAAACTGGTGCTTTTGGTAAGTGGGGTCTTGGATTTCCAGGCTCTGAGGGTGACCCAATCAATCAAGGATTTAATGAATTTTATGGGTATAATTGTCAAAGAGTAGCTCATAATTACTATCCCACACATCTTTGGTCAAATTTTGAAAAAATAAGCCTTGAGCAAAATCTTGGAGGTAAAAAAGAAACTTATGCCCCTTTTTTAATCCATGAAAAAGCACTTCAATTCATCGAAAAAAATAAAACAAATCCCTTTTTTATGTTCTATCCCTCATTGATTCCTCATGCAGAATTAGTCGTTCCCGATAAATACCTTGAAAAATACCGAAATGATTTTCTACCTGAAAAAAAATATATCAAAAAAAATAGTCCAAATAAATATACTGTAGGTGGATATAACTCTCAAGATGAGAGTCATGCTGCATTTGTTGCTATGGTAAGTATACTTGATCAACAAGTGGGCGAAATTATTGATAAAGTTAATGAATTAGGAATTGCCGAAAATACCATAATTATTTTTTCATCCGATAACGGCCCCCATCTAGAGGGAGGAGCAGATCCTGACTACTTTAATAGCAATGGAAAATTTAAAGGATATAAAAGGGATTTATATGAAGGAGGTATTAGGGTTCCAACTTTTGTATACTGGCCAGAAACAATTAATGGAGGGCAGTATAGCAAACATATATCTGCGTTTTGGGATTTTTTTCCAACTGCCATGGAAATTGCCGGCATTAAAAATGATTATAAACATCTAGATGGAATTTCTTTTTTGCCTGAATTAAAAGGAGAAAATCAGAAAAAGCATAAATATTTATATTGGGAATTTCAAGAGAGAGGAGGAAAGCAAGCTGTTCGGTTGAATGAATGGAAAGGTTTAAAAATTAATATGTCAATTGATCCTAATTCACCAATTGAATTATACAACTTATCGGATGACATAGGTGAAAAAAATAATGTGGCAAAAAACTTTCCAAATATTGTTAATAAGATGAGAGAAATCATGGATAACGAACACCTAGAATCAGAAATCTTCAAATTTGAATTTGAAAAAAAGAAATAAAGTTACAAGGATTAAAAGTATGCATTTTTAACAATAAAGATCACAAATAAAATGTAAAGACCAATTAAATAAAAACCATGTCTAGTTTTGAGACCTTTATTAAAATAAAAAATATAGAATGAAACAATTGTAAAAAAAATCAAACTTAATTGTAGTTCAATAACATCTGACAAAGTTGACTCAGGCATAACTATTGGACCTTGAAATAAAGTGTAAATAAAAATTGGCAATCCTAATGCAAAACAAATATCAAAAATATTACTTCCAAGGGCATTAGCAACTGCATCGTCAAACTTCCCTTTTAAAGCATCTCTGTATGATAAAATAGTATCGGGCAAACTAGTAGCTGATGCAGCTAGTATAACTGCTATAAAATAAGGAGCAATCCCCATCCCTTCAGCTAAAGTCTCACAGGCATGTATTAACAAAATACAAGCTGACCCAATGATACCCATGGAAAACAATAAAAGGGACCATGCATTTAAATTATTTGCTTTTTTTCTAAAAAAAATATTAACAAAATCAAAATAAACTATTGCCTTTAAAATGGGGGTTTCAGAGGGTTTATTCATTTCGTCTGGTATTAAATCTACCTCTTTATTTGATTTCATTGTAGTAAACATGTAAACAACATAAATGATGTATGAAGACATAAGAATCAAGCCATCATACCAATCAATTTTATTTTTATAAATTATGTACATCAACAAAAACTCACAAAAAATTAGACCTAATCCATCTCTCAATATTACTTTTTTGGAAACCTCAACCTTCTTTACTATTCCAAATAAAGTAACAGCCAATATAACAACTGCAGGAATAATCATAATATTAAAAATTGCACTTCCTGAAGTTGTTCCCATACCAAAAGCAAAATTATCTAATTCACCTAGCATCATTAGGCTAAAAAGTGTTGTAAAAAGCTCAGGCATTGAACTTCCTATTGCGTTTATTGTGGCACCTCTTACACCCTCAGTTAAATTTCGACCAAGATAATCGGATGCTGCTTGAAACCCATCACTAGACCTCCAAATAACAATCATAGCAAGAAAAATTGAGCTAAAGGAAATAATTAGTTCATTCATCATTAAAAATAGACTGACAAAAGTAATACTTAATTTTGTTTTCTTATTATTAAACTCAAAATTATATCTATTACAAAAAAAATATTGATTGATTAAAAATACTTAGCTAATTTTTAAATATTTGATTTTAAGTTTTTTAATTATATTTTTTTTTGAGTTTGTCTAATAAAACAATTTCTGACAAAAATTGCCAATCAAAATTTATAGTTTGATTCGCAGGATGATTGTGATGGTCTTGGTCTAAAATATAATCTTTTGGTTTATTTATAATTCTAGTTTTTTGGTATACATCTTCAAATTTTAACCTTACCTCATTAAATTCACTTTCAACTGATGAGATATTGTTTAAATCTCCTTCTTTATCAAGTTTTTCAAGTTTTAGAATTAAATTTGATGTGAATTTAGTAAGCTCATTAACCTGTTGATATACATCCAAAGTATAAGTGTTTTTATGGTCTTTTGATTTTATATTATTTATTATTTTATCAACCTTTTCTGATAATTTTAAGGAATTTCTAGCATTAATAATTTTTTCATTATATTTTTTTGACCATTCACCCCTTTTATTAAGGTCAGGGAGATCAATAATATCACTTACCTCAGGTTTACTTCCTCTTGACGAACTATTTCCTCTATCTTTAGATAGAAGTAAATTTACCCATAATTCGGCAGGCCTTTCTAAAATATCTATAAATTCAAAATTATCATTGTAAAATAAATGACCAAAATTTCTTAATCTGTAGATAGATTTAAATTTTTCGATTGATAAATTATCACCTGACCAACTATACTCAGCAAATGCGGATATACCTCTTTTATAAAGCTCAAAATGAGGAGAATCGTCATCCCACAAGGTTAACAAAAGTCCATTAATTTTCTTTTCAATAGAATTTAAAGCGAAAGATCTAATTTGAGGGATATTACTTTGATTTCTTGGCATAAGTGTCCATCTAGTCTGACCAGCAGTAGCCCCCATTACCTTTAAATTATTTTTAGTGTACCAATCCATTGCTTTTTGATTTCCATATGAATGTGATTTTTGATAATTCCATCTCATATAAATTGCATTTTTTGGAAATTTTTTAATAAAACTTTGCAAATTAATTTCATTTTTCTTC
Organism: Flavobacteriaceae bacterium; assembly: GCA_002702875.1. Classification (GTDB taxonomy): domain Bacteria; phylum Bacteroidota; class Bacteroidia; order Flavobacteriales; family Flavobacteriaceae; genus TMED220. Next base: position 8,231 of record PACV01000011.1, on the reverse strand, counting down.
CAAATTTCGTCAACTTCCTTTTTATCCATTTTATCATCAAACATAGGGGCATACAGACCCGCATGTTTTAGAGGCATATCATCCCAAAAAATTGGAATTCTATTATTTTTTTCTGCAAACTCAGAAACCTTATTTAACCAAAATAGATTTAATTCTAATTCTGTTTTACCTTCTCTCTCTATTAAATATACTTCATCACCTCCAACATGTAAATATTTTCCAAAAGGAGTAGCTCTGATTGCATCTTTATAAAGATCAAATTGCAATTCGTAAGTTCGAGGATCTAAAGGATTAAAAGCCCAATCACTATCTGGTTTGTCTCTTAAATGAAAATTTTTGGCATGTTTCAAAATGTATGATGCATGACCAAGACCTTGAACAAGAGGACTGATTTTTATATTTCTTTTATTTGCGTATTCACTTAGCTTAATCCACCATTCAATAGAAAAAGAGTCTGAAGATCCAACCTCAGTTCTAGTTTCATATTTTAATTTATCTTCAAATTCAACTATTATCCCATTAATTTTTAATTTTGCCAAATAATCAATCAAATCAAAATAATAAGATTTTTTTTCTGTGTGATGTTTCACATCAAGATGAATAGGTCGAAATTTAAGTAAAGGAAAATCATCAATTGATATTATTGGAAGGTTAGTATTATTATTTTTAGAGTCTTCAATTATTTGGTTAAGGGTAATAAAAGAGTAAAATAAACCAGCAGTATCTTTTGCTCTAATAATAATTTTTTCTTCTTCAATTTTTAAAATATATCCCTCATTATCTAAATTAATTTTTTCATCTATTGAAAAATCAATTACAGATTTTATAGAATCACCTTTAGTAATTTGCTGAGTATAACCATATCTTATTGGAAGTTCATTATTTTTTGATGAGTAAGCTTGATATATTTTTTCAGGTTTTAAATTTGAAAATTCATTTGTAAATAATTTATTTTTAATAGATGGTAAAAGATTTAAATCTTGATTTTTTATATGTGAATCACATGAAAAAATAATTAATATTAAAATAAAGAATTTGATAATTTTAAAATTTAAAAACTTTTCCATGTTACCTAAAATGTTTGTTGGCAAAAACAATATATTGATCCCAGTCAAAATCTGTAACATCATGTTTACCCTCTCTCAAATGGTATCCAACAGATTCATGAAACGTGGCATTAGTTTGCGGGAACTCATCAATTTCAATTCCTTTTTTTCCATAAATATTGTATAATAATGACGCTTCTTTAGCTGCCAAGAATTCACCCTCAGGGTCAGCCCAAGAATCATCACTTGCGCTAGCAACATATACAGGTCTTGGAGCAATTAGAGCAATTAACATGTGTTGATCAACTTTTAGGCTTGATTCATTATCATTAAAATTATGAAAATTCTTTGCAAACCAATGTGGAAAGTTGGTATTTATATCTATGATCTTTTCTCCAACTCTTCTTCTTGAAATTGCTGCCCCACCACACCCTGAATTATTTGAAATAACCATACTAAATCGTAAGTCAGTTGCTCCTGCCCACAATGCAGTTTTCCCAAGACGTGAATGTCCAAAAAGTATCACTTTTTCATGATCAATTAATTCCTCAGTTTCTAAATAATCCATTATCCTGGACAAACCCCATGCCCATGCTGATATTGAACCCCATTCATTTTTAGCAGGTTTAATCTGTCCTGAATTGTATAAAAGTGAATGGATTCCGTCTGAGAAATCATTTTTATCAGGATCAACATCATTATAATTAACTGTAATTAATCCATATCCTGAATCAATAATTTTATTTAAAGACCATCTTGACGCACGTTGACCTCTCTTGATTTTAAAGGGATCTTGATTTTTACTAATCAATTTTTCCTGCTCCCTGTCATTTATTAAAATTAAGGGATCATTGATAACTGAATAATTTCCTTCAAAATTATAACCTAAAAAAACTGGAGATTTGACTTTTTTATTTGGAAGATAAATCAACAAGGTCATAATTACTGATTTATCTTTTTTTTTAAAAATTAAATTAATCTGCTTTCGAATGGCTCTACCCCCCAGTGCATCTTTCTCAAAATCTAATTGCTCAACCTCTTTAATACTTAGTTCACCGGGAACTATACCATAAATATTGTTAGCAAAGTATGAGTATATTTCATCACGTCTAAAACTTTCCCATTCTTTAATAGTCTTAATTTTTTTTCCACTATTAGAAATTAATAAATCAGGTAATTCATAAGAGATTAAGTCTTTTTTTTTGACCTCATTTTTTTTGTTTCCTTGAGCTGGAAGTTTGAAAATAAATGAAAAAAAAACAAGACTTAATAGTATCTTTTGAACCATACAATAATTGTTGATAATTTTAAATATACAAAATTAATTGAGTTATCATTTTTTTTCTATAATACGCAAATCAAATATTTTGTAAATTAAAAAGATTATTAAATATGAGAGTTTTTAGCTTAATAATATTATCACTTATTATTATCAGTTGTAAAAAAAATATTTCAACTCCAAATTTTTTATTCATTGTAGTTGACGATTTAGGCCACAGAGATTTAAGTGTTATGGGAAGCGATTTTTATGAAACTCCAAACATTGACAGAATTGCTCTAGAAGGAACAATTTTTACTCAAGGATACGCAAATGCTTCAGTTTGTAGTCCCTCAAGAGCTAGTTTGTTAACAGGTCTATACCCAACATCACATGGTATTACCGATTGGATAGGTGCAAAATATGGATTAGAGTGGAGAGAAATCGGAAGAAAAACAAAATTATTACCTAGTAAATATGTAAAACACCTCTCGTCAGATTTGACAACTCTTCCTGAAGTATTAAAATTATATAATTACAATACATTTTTTTCTGGTAAATGGCACCTAGGATCTAAAGAACAAAAATCTCTTCCAACTGATCATGGGTTTGACATAAATAAAGGTGGATACGAAATGGGTGGACCTTATTCTGGAGGGTACTTTTCCCCATTTAATAATCCTTTTTTAGAGGATAAAAAAGAAGAAAAAGGAATGTCACTACCAATGAAATTAGCTTATGAGACTTCAAGTTTTATCAAGGCAAATGCCAACAAACCTTTTTTAGCATATTTGAGTTTTTATGCTGTTCATGCACCAATTCAAAGCGCCAAAAGTAAATGGTCTAAATACCAAAAAAAAGCAGTAGATCAAGGAATAATGAAAGATGGTTTTGAAATGGAAAAAAGGTTACCTGTAAGAATTAATCAAGATAATCCAGTTTATGCAGGATTATTAGAACATACTGATGATGCAGTAGGTTATGTGTTAAAGACAATAGATGATCTTGGCTTAAATGATAACACGGTTGTCGTTTTTGTATCAGACAATGGTGGCGTTTCCTCAGGTGACGACTATGCAACTAGTAATGTTCCCTTAAGAGGAGGCAAAGGATATCAATGGGAAGGAGGCACCAGAATTCCTTTTTTCATTAAAGCTCCACAAATAAAAAATGCACCAAAAAAAATAGATATTCCAGTAACAGGTGCTGACTTATTCCCAACATTATTAGAATTAGCCGGAATAGAAAAAAATAACAAGGTAGACGGTAAAAGTCTTGTGCCACTTTTAAAAGGAAAACTATTTAAAGATCGCTTTTTGTATTGGCATTATCCTCATTACGGAAATCAAGGTGGTGATCCAAACGCAATAGTCAGAAAAGGTGACTGGAAATTAATTTACTATTTTGAGGACGGAAAAAATGAATTATATAATCTTACTTATGATATTGGAGAAACAAATAATATTTTTAATAAATTCCCTGATGTAGGGTTAGAGTTAAAAAATGAACTAAAAAAATGGCTTATTTTATCAAATGCAATAATTCCTGAAAAAGATCCTATTCACAATTATGAAAAAGAAAAAAAATGGCTAATTGAAAATAAACAAAAAATAAAGTTAAAACTTGAAAAAAAAAGGTTGCTTCAATTGGATCCAAATTATGTTCCCAATAAAAATTGGTGGGGAAGTAAAGATTGATAATTTGGTTAATCTGAAATTTAATGAAAAACCAAATATAATTTATTTAAATTTAGATTATGAAAAATTATAATAGAAGAAAATTCTTATCAACCGCTATTTCATCGGCTGCAATTTCTTTTTCACCTGAATTCATTCAAGCTCAAAATTCTGGAAAGAAACAATCAAGACCAAATTCTAAATATATGGGTGACTTTGCAGCTCCTAAACTCAAAGAAATTCGAATGGCAATTATTGGAGTTGGAGGTCGAGGCCATGCGCATTTAAAACAACTTGCACACATTGAAGGGACAAAAATTGTTGGAATATGTGATCTTCATGAGGATTTAGTAAATCGATCTGTTTCTTCTTGTTTAGAAGTTGGTAATGGAAGACACCAGGACATAGCAAAATATTTTGGTGGAGAAAATCAATGGAAAAAAATGCTGAAAAAAGTAAAACCTGATGCAGTAATTATAGCTACAAATTGGAATAATCACGCTCAAATGGCAATTGAGTCAATGAAAAAAGGTGCTCACGCTTTTGTTGAAGTCCCAATTGCTGTTACATTAGAAGAAATGTGGGAAATTATTGATACTTCAGAACAGACCCAAAAACATTGTATGATGATGGAAAATGTAAATTATGGTAGAGAGGAGCTGTTATTTTTAAATATGTGCAGAAAAAAAGTGATTGGAGATTTACTTCACGCTGAAGCCGCATATATTCATGATCTTAGAGATCAAATGGATGATGTTAAAAAAAGAGGTGAAGGTTTGTGGCGACCATATCATCTGGCAAAAAGAAACGGAAACTTATACCCAACGCATGGTCTTGGACCAGTTGCACAGTATATGAATCTGTCAAGATCTGAAGACCAATTTGATAGTATTGTATCATATTCAACACCTGCTATTGGAAGAAATTTATATGCTAAAGAAAAGCATAAAGAAGATCACAAGTGGAATAAAATTGATTTCAAAGGAGGAGACCTTAATTCATCAATAATTAAAACTAATTTAGGAAGGACTATAATGGTTCAGTGGGACGAAACAAGTCCAAGACCTTATTCAAGACTAAATCTTATCCAAGGAACAAAAGGTACATTAGCTGATTTTCCAACTAGAGTTGCATTACAAGGAGGAGTTCCAGGTGCAACTGAAGACCATCATAGTTGGGCAACTGGAGAACAACTAGAAACTCTTTATGAAAAATATGATCACCCGATGTATAAAAGACTTGAGGCTAAAGCAAAAAAAATGGGCGGTCATGGTGGAATGGATTTTATTATGCTTTACAGAATGGTGGAATGTTTAATTAAGGGTATTCCTTTAGATCAAAATGTATATGAAGGATGTTTTTGGAGTTCAGTTTCGCCACTTAGTGAAATATCAGTTTCTAAAGGGGGTATGCCTCAAAAGTTTCCGGATTTTACAAGAGGTATGTGGAAAAAAACTAATCCTCTTAAAATAATAATTTAAATTTGAGCATTATTTTAATTTTTAAAATTTTTCAATGATCTTAATTAACGTATGTTTTACGTAAGATAAATTGAAGTCATCACGTTTATTTTAAATATCATTATATTTAAGAAAATTAACACCTTGCACTTATTTATTTTTTTATTTTCATACCCATTATTAATTTTAATATCTTTTTTACCTTATAAAATTTTATATCTTATCTCAGATTTACTGTCTTTTTTCCTTTATAGAATTATAAAATTCAGATTAAAAATTGTGAGAAAAAATTTAACATTAAGTTTTCCAAAAAAAACATTAAATCAGATAATTAATATTGAAAAAAAATTTTACGATCATTTATCTGATTTGATTGTTGAAATGATTAAAAACTTTTCTATTTCAAAAGATGAGATGTTAACTAGATATAAATTTAAAAATATGGAGCTAATTCATAATCAGGAAAAGAAAAAAAAAAGTACAATACTGATTCTTGGCCATTTTTCTAATTGGGAAGGCATGGTTACAATTGGAAGTCACTTAATAGGTAATTCTTATGGAGCATATACACCATTAACTAATAAGTATTATCAAAAAAAAATTAAAACTTCTAGACAAAAATACGGGTCATTTTTGTTGTCTAGATACAAAATTTTTGAATTTGTTGAATCATTAAAAAAATCAAAAGATTTTGGTTTATTAGGATTTATTGGTGATCAGTCTCCAAAAAAAGAATCAAAATCATATTTTAGGAATTTTATGGGCGTTAAAGTTCCGGTTTTTACTGGAGCTGAGAGAATTGCAAAAAAATATAATTATCCAGTATTTTTTTGTAAAATAAAAAGAATCAAAAGAGGTTTTTATGAGGCCGAAATATCAACATTAGCACTTAAACCTCTTGAATTTAAAAAAAACAGAATCACCGATCTTTTCTTTAAAAAACTCGAAGAACAAATAAAGAAAAAACCATCAGAATATCTTTGGACTCATAATAGATTTAAATACATGATTAATTAATAATTATAATAAAGGTTCTTTAAAATTGGTATTTCAAAAATCTCATATCTTTGGACTATAAAAAATTGCTTAATAAGATAATAGATGGAGAAAACTGTTAGTGATGCAATTAAATACAGAAGATCTGTTAGAAAATTTGATTCAAAAAAAGATCTTGATGACGATCTTGTAAAAAAATGTATTATAAATGCTTCTTTAGCCCCAACTAGCTCAAATCTCCAACTGTGGGAATTTTACCATATAACTGATAAAAATTTATTAAGCAAAATTTCAAAATGTTGTTTTAATCAGCCAGCTGCTAAAACTGCAAAACAAATCATAGTAACTGTTGTGAGAAGGGATTTATGGAGAAAAAGAGCAAAGGCTAATTTAATTTTTTTTAAGTCAAAAAAAAATTCTCTTTCAAATAAACAATTTAAATTAACCCAAAAATATTATAAAGAAATCGTTCCATTTGTTTATAAGGATTTTCTTAGAATTCTTAGTTTATTAAAATACCTGTTTGCATACATAATTGGTTTTTTCAGAGTAATGTATAGACAACTCAATCACTCTGATCTAAGGATTATTGCACATAAAAGTGCTGCTTTAGCCTCACAAAATTTTATGATTAGCATGGCAGGATTTAATTATGACACGTGCCCAATGGAAGGATTTGATTCCATCAAAGTAAAAAGAATCTTAAAACTTAACTCCAAATCAGAAATTAATATGATAATTGGCTGTGGAATTCGACTTGAAGAGGGCGTTTATGGAGAGAGATTTAGAATTCCTTTTGAAAAGATTTATTATAAAAGATAGAATTAATATTACAATATCTATAATGCAATAACTGTATCAAGGCAATTTTGAAACTTTAATTATTTTAGGTAAATATGTTACAGATATTTTCAAATATTGATAGTTATTTTACTCCAATTATAAAAGATTAAAAATGAGCAGAATTATTTTATACTTAAAACTGTAATTTAAAACAAACTTGGTTTTTACAATTCGTATTCTTAAAATCTAGTTTAAATTATTAGATTGACCAAAAATGTTTTAATCAATAAATTGTATATTTATTTTATGAATAAAAAATTTAGTCATACATACAATGCTGGAAATTGGGTGGGTGTAGGGACTGCTATAGGAGCAGTAATTTTTATTTTAACTAAAGAGCCATTGTGGATAGCTTTAGGAGTTGTAATTGGTGCAGCAATTGATTGGAAAAAAACAAAAATTAAAAATAGAAACAACTAAACGAAAAATAAAAGATTTAATAGAACTAGTAATGTTCATGTTCGGTATTTGTAAACCATCTTTATAATCTTTTTAAAATCTAGATAACGAATTATGAAAATTAAATTATTTATAAAATTATTAATACTCATTACTCTTAGTTTTTCTTGTAAAAACAAATTTCAAAATAAATCTGAACAAGAAAATAATATTAAAGTAGACTACCTTAATGAAACAAAAGATGACTTTGACAATAGAATGTCATGGTGGCGCGAAGCTAGATTTGGAATGTTTATTCATTGGGGGGTTTATGCGGTACCAGCAGGAATTCACAATGGGAAAAAAATAAAGGGTATAGGTGAATGGATTCAAAGAAACGCAAAAATTTCAATTAAAGAATACGAAAAATATGCAAAAAAATTTAATCCTATTAATTATGATCCATCAGAATGGGTAAAAATAATGAAAACAGCTGGCATGAAATATGTTGTAATCACCTCTAAACATCATGATGGTTTTGCCCTTTGGGATTCTAAAGTATCTGATTATGACG
>PACV01000010.1 GCA_002702875.1 Flavobacteriaceae bacterium | reverse complement strand
TCATTTTTTTTACCGCCTTTCTTATGGTAACGAAATTAGTCAACATACCTCCTGGCCATCTTTCAGTAATGTATGGCATTTTAACTTTTTTGGCCATTTCAGATACAATATCTTTAGCTTGTTTTTTTGTTGCAACAAACAGTATTTTTCTACCAGATTGAGCAATTTTATTCAATGCTTTAGTGGCCTCTTGAATTTTACTTGAGGTTTTATATAAATTAATAATATGAATGCCATTTCTCTCCATATAAATATAGGGAGACATATTAGGATTCCACTTTCTAGTTAGGTGTCCAAAATGAACACCCGATTCAATTAATTCTTTTATTTCTATTTTTGCCATTTTATTTTAGTTTACTTTCTTTGATTTAGCAATACTAAAGTAGCTTGATAGGTCTTTAATATTTAGATGCTAAACTAAAAATTGATTATTGGGAAATTAATTTTAATATATCAATAACGTTTATTTTAAATTAAATTATCTTTTAGAAAACTGGAATTTTTTCCTGGCTTTCTTTTTCCCATACTTTTTCCTTTCAACCATTCTAGGGTCACGTGTAAGTAATCCATCCTCTTTCAATACTTTTCTAAAATCATTATTTACTTTATTTAATGCCTTAGATAATGCTAGTCTGACTGATTCAGCTTGACCAGTGCTTCCACCGCCTTTGACAGTCACTTTAATATCATAATTTTTTTCAGTATCAGTTAATTTAAGTGGCTGCAAAACTTTATACTGTAAGATTGGCGAAGGAAAATATTTATTTAAATCTTTATTATTAACGGTGAAATTACCTTTCCCAGATTTAACGAATACTCTAGCTATCGAAGTTTTTCTCCTACCTGATGTATTTACTAATTCCATAATTAACTTCTTATATTAATTGAAATAGGTTTTTGCCCATCGTGACTATGATTATTACCAGAAAAAACCTTTAAATTTTTATAAATCAAGTTACCTAGTTTATTTTTAGGCAACATACCCTTTACTGCTTTTTCAATGACCTTGTTTGGGTTTTTGTGAAATTGATTCTCCACAGATATTATCTTTTGTCCTCCAGGATAACCAGAATGAGAAATATATTTTTTTTGTTTCCATTTATTACCAGTCAAATTTATTTTTGAAGCATTAATAACTATAACGTAATCACCACAATCAACATGAGGGGTAAAATTAGGTTTATGCTTCCCCCTTAATAGTTTAGAAATTTCAGAACTAGCTCTACCTAAACTAATTCCAGTAACATCTACTAATAACCAATCTTTATTTACAGTAGATTTATTTGCTGAAATAGTCTTATATTTTAGTGTTTCCAAGATATAATCATTAAAATAAGGCCAGCAAATTTAATATAAATTATTAACTTCGCCAAAATACTATATTTAATAATATAATTAAATGAGTCTAAGTCACGAGTTTTGGTTTTGGTTAATTATAGTTTTGTTGTCTTTTAATTACATATTTAGTAATATTTTAGAATATTTGAATGATAAAAATTGGAATACAAAAATTCCAAACTCTTTAAAAAACTTTTATAAAAAAAATGATTATGAGTTGGCAAAAAAATATAAAGTTGAAAAAAGTAAATTGTCATTTGTTCTTAACTCATTTAATTTTTTTCTAACTTTTATTGTAATATATTTCAGTGGATTTGGTTATCTAAATAATTTTTTGGATTTAAAAATTGAAAATGTTTTTTATCAATCTTTGTCGTTTTTTTTCATAATTTTTGTTTTAAACTTTATAATTTCACTACCCTTTAGCATATATTCTACTTTTTATATTGAAGAAAAATATGGATTCAATAGAACTTCAGTTAAAACTTTTATAATTGATAAGATAAAATCCATCTTAATATTTATTTTTCTTAGTTCATTTTTAATTTTCATGGGCAGTAAAATAATTGAAATGCTTGAAAAAAACTTTTGGTTTTTAATATGGATTTCTTTATCAACATTCGTTGTTTTATTAAATATGTTTTATGCTAAACTAATTGTACCAATTTTCAATAAATTAACTCCATTGGAAGATGGTACTTTAAAGGAAAAAATTAGAGCATATGCGGATAAAGTTGGATATTCAATTGAAAATATTTTTTTGATTGATGGTTCTAAAAGATCTACTAAGGCTAATGCTTTTTTTTCTGGTTTAGGTCCAAAAAAAACAATTGCTCTATACGATACTTTAGTAAAAAATCACTCTGAAGAAGAACTTGTTGCTGTTCTTGCTCATGAGGTTGGACACTATAAGAAAAATCATATTTTTATAAACCTTATAATTACAATTGTTAACTTAGGCATCATTTCATTTTTATTTGAGTTATGCATGAGTCAACTTAACTTAGCCTTAGCTCTAGGTTCAAATAATATGAACTTCCATCTTGGAATAATTGCATTTAGTTTTATATATTCTCCATTTAGTTTAATTTCAGGAATTATAAGCAATATAATAAGTAGAAAAAATGAATACGAAGCTGATAATTTCGCCAAAGAAACATATGGAGGAAAACCCCTAGCTTTGGCTCTAAAAAAACTCTCTGTAAGTTTATTATCGAACCTTTACCCTCACCCAACTTATGTTTTTTTCCATTATTCTCATCCACCTTTACTCAGAAGACTGGAAAAATTGGAATAATTATATATTTTAAACCACTTAAAATGGTAAATCATCCTCAACTTCATTATCAGCGTCATCACTCTTTTCAAAATTATTATCAAGTGTAGAACTTATCTCACTAATTGTATCATCTCCCAATTTTTCTATCCTCCAAGCTTGAATTGAGTTAAAATATTTAGTCTCTCCTTCAGGATTCACCCATTCTCTTCCTCTCAAATTAATATTTACTTTTACAATATCATTTACCTCAAAACTATCTAGTAATTCACACTTATCCTGAACAAACTCAATAATTATATTTTGAGGATATTGTTCGCTAGTTGTTACTACAAACTCTCTTTTTCTGAAACCATTACTTCCGTATGTTTTCACAGAGTCAATCCATTTTATATTTCCGCTAATTTCCATTAAATAAATTTATTACATAAATTTAAAAAAATGTTTTTTATATAATGAAGCATATATCTTAAAAAATATAATTGAAAAAAAAAATCAAATACATTTTTAAAAATTGGTGGTTAATAGGATCATTCTCAATTGTATTGCTAATAATTTGGAATACAAGTGTATTATTTCAATTAATTAAAACTGAAGAAAGAAATAAAATTGAGCTTTGGGCTATTGCTCAAAAAGAATTAATCAAAAGTTCAAATCTTAATTTTAATAATAGTAATCTTCCTTTTGATATCATCCAAAAAATAGGTAAAACACCAATTATTCAAGTTAATTCAAAAGGCAAAATAATTGATTTTAAAAATATTGATATTGAAAATATGGAGAATAAAATTGATTCTTTATTTCTATATAATAAATTAAACTTATTCAAATCTCAAAATGAACCAATCATAGTAAAATACAAAAATCTTATCGATCAAAAAATTTATTACGGTGACTCAACTCTTCTTCAAAAATTAAAATATTATCCATTAGCCTTATCTTTAATAATTATTCTTTTTGCACTTGTAATATTTTACGTTTATAAAACCTCAATAATATCAGAACAAAATATGTTGTGGGCAGGAATTGCAAAAGAGACTGCACACCAAATTGCTACTCCTGTAACTTCATTAATTGGTTGGGTAACTTTAATTAAAAATAAAAATAAAAAAGAAACAATTGATGAAATTGAAAAAGACATTGATAGACTAAAAATAATCTCTGATAGATTTTCAAAAATTGGTTCAATTCCTATTTTAAAGAATCAAAATATTTATTTGATAATATTAGATACAATAAATTACTTAAAGTCCAGGAGCTCAAAATCAATTATTTGGGAAATAAATTCCAACAAAAAAAAAATATTAGCTCCTGTTAATTCAATTTTATTTTCTTGGACAATTGAAAACCTGTTAGTAAATTCTATTGATTCGGTTAAAGGAAATGGTAAAATATCGATAACTATAAAAAATACTGATAAATACGTTAATGTATATATATCAGATAATGGTTCTGGTATAAAAAAATTTGAAATAAAAAATATTTTCAAACCTGGCTATACCACAAAAAAAAGAGGGTGGGGATTGGGCTTATCTCTATCAAAGAGAATTATTGAGAATTACCACAGAGGAAAATTAAATTTGAAGGAGACTAAAATTAATTTTGGTTCAACTTTTGAAATTGAGTTAAATAAATCATATTCAAAAGTTTGATTTTATTCGATCAGCTATTTCTTGCATTTTTTTGTCAGATACTTTTATCTTCACTTTAAAAGTTGCCTCATCCATATTTTTTATTGGAATTAAATGTACATGAACATGAGGTACCTCAAGACCGATTACTGATAATGATATCCTGTCGCAAGGCACTGATTTTTCAATAGCCTTTGCAACCTTTCTAGAAAATATCATGAGATTCAAGAATTCCTCTTCTTTCAAGTCTAAAAGTTTATCAACTTGTTTTTTAGTCACACATAATGTATGTCCAATAGAATTTGGATTGATATCTAAAAAAGCAAAATGCTTGTCATCTTCTGCTATCTTAAAAGAGGGTAATTGACCTGAAATAATTTTTGAAAAAATTGAGTTCAAATTTATGATCTTGAAATTTTTAATATTTCTAACTCAATTTTTCCTCTTGGAACTTGAATTGAGATAGTTTCTCCAACTTTTTTCCCTAAAAGTCCTTTACCAATTGGTGAGTCAACTGAAATTTTACCCAAACTAAGGTCAGCCTCTCTTTGAGCAACTAATGTATATTCCATTTCACTATTATTCATTTTATTTCTGACCTTTACTGTTGACAATACTAGAACTTTTGAATTATCAAGTTGAGACTCATCAATTAATCTTGCACTGGATAAAATTTCTTCCAATTTTGATATTCTTAACTCTAATAAACCTTGGGCTTCTTTAGCAGCATCATATTCAGCATTTTCACTTAAATCTCCTTTGTCTCTAGCTTCAGCAATAGCTTTTGAAGCTCTTGGTCTCTCAACATCTTTCAAATGATTTAGCTCCTGCTTTAATTTTTTAAAACCTGACTTAGTATAATATGATACTTTACTCATTTATTTATGCTTTAAGTGTAAATTATACTAACAAATATATAAATTTGAAATAATGTTTAAAACAATGCCGTTGTATAAATTAGTAATAATATATGTTCTTCTAATTTTTGTTAACTGTCAAAAAAACTCAATAAATAAGAATCCTTACATACCCGATTTAAAATTTGATTATGATATTAATTTAAACTTACCAGAATATGATAATTTAAAATTTGTAGGAGGAACAAAAATAATCGATAGGATAGGATATAAAGGTGTAATTGTTTTTAATCTTAACGGAAACAATTTCCTTGCCTGGGAGGCAAGTTGTCCAAATGAAATTCCAAGTAATTGTTCAAAAACTAAAATTGAGGGAGTTATAGCTGTATGTGAGTGTAATGAAAATAAATATAGTTTAGCTACTGGTCAAATAATATTAGACAAAACCTCTACAAAAAAATATTTTCCTTTAGTTAATTATGGTATCATAAAAACTGGAAATATTTTAAAAATTTCCAATTAATCACATTTTGATTCTAACTCCTAATAGGTAATTTGTTGTTGCCTGCGGGTATAAACCAATACCTTCAATGGTTTTGACCTGGCCTGGATTAGACCAAGTATCATCATAATTGTACCAATATCCATTAGAACTGTAAAGCTTGTTAAATAAGTTATTCACAAGTAAAGAAATTTGAATTTCTTTGAAAAAAGATTTTGGTTTTATTAGATAATTTACACTTAAATCATTTATAAAATAAGAATCGAGTTTTGACAATTCAGAACCTATATTGCTTAGGTATTGATCTCCAATATATTTTGACAAAAATTCAAAAATTAAATTTTCTGAATTTCTATAAACTAGTTTACTTCCAATAATAATTGAGGGAGAAAAAGAAATTTCAGTTTCACCAAGATTTTGTATAATCCCATCTCTTTTGAAAAAAAATTCTTTGTTAATGTTTCGACTAAATGAAAAATTATTTAACCACTGAATCTTTGAACTAACTTTAAAATAGGATTCAAATTCAACACCAGTTCTGTAACTATCTCCAACATTTTTTCTTATAGGAAAACCTACCTCGTCTAATTCACCTGTCAACACCAATTGATCCTTATACATCATATGATAAAAATTCAAATTCAAATTTATGTTACTAACTGAATATTTGTATCCTAACTCTAAATCAAGAAGCTTTTCAGATTTTGGTGATCCATTATCATAGTCAGTCTTATTTGGCTCTCTATTAGCAACAGCAAATGAAAAATAAGCTAACGAACTTTCATTAATAAATAGATTAAATCCTGCTTTAGGATTAAAAAAATTAAATTTTTCATCCACATTGGTATCTACTGGCCCATTTAATGTTCCGTTTAGATCATATTTTACATAACGATATTGTAGATCTGTAAAAAAAGAAAGGTAATTTTTGATTAAGAATGTTGTTTTAAAAAATATATTTGCATCACTTTTTTTACCTAGAGTATAATAAAATCTGTGATTTGGCTGAGCATTACTTGAAAATTTTGACCATACTAAATTTCCGTAGTGGTCTCCAATATATCTACTGAATGAACCTCCAACTATGATTTTATTATTACTAGATTCTTTTTGGAATGAAAAAGTTGTGACATAAAAATCATTATCTAGCCATTTTTGAGTAACGTTATTAGTGGTATTAATTATACTATTACCTATTTTGATATCCTCAAGCATTAAACTAGAAAATGACTGATTATTATTGTATTCTTCATAAAAACCATATCCACGCGTATAATTTAACCCGAGAGAAAAATCCCATTTAACAGATAATTTTTGATTCCAATGAAATTGAAAATGACTTTGGTTATAGTCGTCAACTTGATTTTCATAAAATTTAATAAATTCTCCATTTTCGTCATATATCTCCCCAGCTACATTATATCTTCTATTAACTTTTAATGTTTCTGGATCAACTCCATACCATGATTGATATGTAATTTCTTCACCGCCAAATAAAATAAGTTTTAACAATGTTTTTTCGTTATAATAAATTCCTTGAAAAAAATATGAATTAAGATCAGATGATGCTCTATCGATATATCCATCAGATTTTATAGTAGAATGTCTTCCTGAGAATTCAAATTTATTATTAATTAATCCAGTAGTATATTTTACAGTTCTTTTTCTTGAATTAAAACTACCAAAACTTTGCGATATTTCTGAAAATCTATCTTTATGAAGTCCATCAGTCTGAATATTCAAGCTTGCACCAAATGCAGAAGAACCATTTACAGAAGTTCCAACTCCTCTTTGTAATTGAATATTTTTAATTGATGATGTAAAATCTGGTAAATTAACCCAAAAAGTTCCCTGAGATTCAGCATCATTATACGGTATTCCATTTATAGTAACATTAACTCTTGTAGCGTCACTACCTCTAACTCTAATGCCAGTATACCCAATTCCGGCTCCAGCATCTGAGTAACTGACAACAGAAGGTAAATGTTTTAATAAAATTGGTAAATCTTGTCCAAGATTTCGTTTAGATAATTCCTCTGAATCAATATCTGAAAAAGTCATTGGAATATCTTTTGATGCTCTTGAACCAGTTACACTTACTTCGTCTAGAAGGTAAATCTTTGAGAAAATTGAGTCGTTTTTTTGAACTTGAGAAATACTGATAATCGGAATTAACAATAAAAAAATAAACAATCTTTTCATAACAGATAAACTTAATTTAAGTGCTATTTTATAGACTGCTTTTATCCCTTAGCAGCATTATCTGCCCAGGTTCATAGGGTATAATCTCAGCTTGTAATAGCACCCCTTTTTGTAAATTTAACTCTATTTTTTATTTAATGAAATAAATTTATCGATTTTTAATATTGATTTTCTTAGTCTGGCTTCCTTTGAACCACTAACTAAAAAAAAATTTAAATTATTTTTTACTAGTTCATCTCTATAATAATTAAACATTGATTTTCTATCATTTGGTCTGTCTCTTAAGTCATCTTTTTCCCATGGAATGTCAATATCAGTTAATATATATAAATCATAATTTGTATTGTTACTAATTTTATTTAAAAATGGATCACAATAACCGTCAAAGTGCGTCTCAGACCAAATTTTTGTAACCAAAATATTTGTGTCACAAAATAAAATTTTGTTAGCTATTTTACTTAATTTATTCTCACTTTTAAGTTGCTCAATTGCGATTTGAATCAAATCATTTTTGTCACATTTCATTTTTTTATCGTCCCATTTTTTTTGCAAATAATTTCTTGCAAATTCTTTAACTAAATATGTTTTGTAATATTTAGCAAGATCCAAACCTAAAGTAGTTTTTCCAGTTGATTCAGGACCAAATAAAACTATTTTAATACATTTTGATTTGTCTTGTTTAATATTTTTCTCCATTTTAAAAATCCACTAATTGCCAAAAAAATAAAAATTATATATTGAATACTTGTAATAGTTGCACCTTTATAAAAATATAAAGGTATTGAAATAAAATTTCCAATAATCCAAAAACTCCAATGTTCAATTTTTCTTTTTGCCATTAAAAACATAGCTGAAAAAAAAATTGAAGTAGTTAGTGTATCAAACATTGAGAATGAATTGTTCCACATATTAAAAAATTTATAGATTAGAAATACGGAAATAAACGAAATTAAAAATATCACAACCACAATATTTATTGTTGAGTTATCTGAACTAGAGATAATATTTATGTGTTTATTTAATTTTTTTTGTTGCCAAAAAAACCAACCATAAATACTCATTAAAAAAAAATAAATATTAATTATTAAGTCTCCTATAAGTCCCCAATTGAACAACAAATAGACGTAAATACCAGTTGATATAATTCCTGTAGGATATACCAAAATATTGTTTGCTCTTGCAAAAACAACACTTACAACCCCAAAGATCATAGCAAATAACTCAAGAGTAATTTCATAAAAACTATATTGAGAATATTGTCCAAATAAAAAATTAAAAATTTGGTCTGTAATCACTTCTGTCACCTTTAATTATTTTGATGTTCAAAATTATTGAATTTGAATTCAAAAAAGTATTTTCAATAACTTTTGTCAGATCGTTCATTAAAGGTAAAAAGTCTCCATAAATTTGTGTGCTTAAAGGAGTTTCAATTACATTATATCCCGTTTTTCTGAGAGAAATTATGAAATCTCTAATTATTACTTTATATTCATTGTCTAGTGGCGCTAGTGTTAATTCAACTGAAATTTTCATATTTTTTATTTGTAAGCTAGAGTTAAATAATACTCTCGAAAAGTAATAAATTTTAATTTAAAATTTAAATTAAAATTGTCAGTTTTTACAATCGCGATACCTGAAGAATCATTAAGTTTAAAGGGTTTAATAGTTATATTTTTTTTAAAACTAATCCCCGGCATATTAATAATTTTATAAATAGCCTCTTTTGAAGTCCAAATTCTCGTTAACATTTTATCTTCATTGGTCTTAGTTAAAAAATTATTTTCGAATCTTGATAAAAATTTTTGTTTCACTAATGAAATTTTTTTTCTTTCCTTTTCTATATCTACACCAATTTCATTTTTACTTACAGCTAGAACTAAAATATTTAAACTATGAGAAATTGAGATAAACTTGTTTAACTTTAAAAGAGGCTTACCTAAAGAATTATATATTAAATTATTTATTTTAATGTTTAAAAAATTTAAAATCAATCTAATAACAAGAAACTCCTTTCTTTTAGAAACCAATTTTATTGAATTAAACAAAGTATTTTCTTTTTTTGACAATTTCAACATAGAAATGAGTTGTGTCTCTAATTCAGTTATTTCCCAAATTATTACTCTTGAATTAAAATTTAAATCAAAATCTTTAACTATTGGCATGCCTAAATCCTAAAAAGTAACTATTTTTGCAAAGTTATTCATATGAAAGTTTATAAATGGAAAATTCTACATCAATTTTAAATTATAAAGTTAAAGATATTAATCTTGCTGACTGGGGAAGAAAAGAAATCAATTTAGCAGAAAAAGAAATGCCTGGACTTATGTCTTTAAGGAAAGAATATGGAGATAAAAAACCTTTGAGTGGAGCTAGAATAGCTGGATGTCTTCACATGACTATTCAAACGGCTGTTTTGATTGAAACTCTTACTGAACTCGGGGCAGAAGTCACATGGTCGTCTTGTAATATTTTTTCAACACAAGATCACGCCGCTGCTGCAATTGCTGCTGCTGGAATTCCAGTATTTGCCTGGAAAGGTATGAATGAAGACGAATTTGATTGGTGTATAGAGCAAACCTTATTCTTTGGTAAAGAAAAGAAGCCTTTAAATATGATTTTAGATGATGGTGGTGATTTAACTAACATGGTTTTTGACAAATATCCTGAACTAATAAAAAATATTCGTGGTCTTAGTGAAGAAACTACAACAGGTGTTCACAGACTTTATGAAAGAATGCATAGTAAAACGTTACCTGTTCCTGCTTTCAATGTTAATGATTCGGTAACAAAGTCAAAATTTGATAATAAGTACGGGACTAAAGAAAGTGCAGTTGATGCAATTAGAAGAGCTACTGACATAATGCTAGCTGGTAAAAGAGTTTTAGTTGCTGGTTATGGTGATGTTGGTAAAGGGACAGCTGCATCTTTTAGAGGAGCCGGATCTATTGTTACCATCTCTGAAATTGATCCTATTTGTGCTCTTCAAGCTGCAATGGATGGTTTTGAAGTAAAAAAAATCAATTCTGTAATTAATGAAAGTGATCTAGTAATTACTGCTACGGGTAACAAAAATATCATAACTGGTGAACATTTTTTAAAAATGAAAGATAAAGCAATAGTATGTAATATTGGACATTTTGATAATGAAATTGATATGGCATGGCTCAATTCTAATTTTGGACATAGTAAAACGACAATTAAACCTCAAGTTGAACTTTTTAATCTTGAAAATGGTAATGAAATAATTGTTTTAGCTGAAGGAAGGTTGGTTAATCTAGGATGTGCTACCGGGCATCCTAGTTTTGTTATGAGTAATTCATTTACTAATCAAACTCTTGCTCAAATTGAACTCTGGAATAATTATAAAGACTATGATAATAAAGTATATATGTTACCAAAACATTTGGATGAAAAAGTTGCTAAGTTACACCTCCAACATTTAGGTGTTGAATTAGAGGAGCTTACTGAAGATCAAGCAAAATATATTGGAGTAAATATAAAAGGCCCTTTTAAACCAGAATATTATAGATACTAATTAAATTGGATTAAAATTTATAAACCAACAACAGATACAAAAGATTTGTTATCTTTTTTTTTGGTGAAAACAACATTACCATCAATACTAGCATGAATTGTATGATCTTTTCCAATGTAAACATTTTTACCAGGATTATGTTTTGTGCCTCTTTGTCTTACAATTATATTTCCAGCCTTTACTAACTGACCCCCAAAAACCTTTACTCCTAATCTTTTCGAGTGTGATTCTCTTCCGTTTTTTGAACTTCCTACACCTTTCTTATGTGCCATTATTAAAAATTTTGTTTATACCTTAGTTTTACTTTCAGTTTTTGAAATTCTCTTACCAACTAAATTATCATTCTTTGATTCAGATTCTTTTCCTACGGATTTTTTTGTAATCTTTTTTTTATCCAAATTTTTTGAAGTAGAAACATTTTGTAATATTGACTGAATACTAATTTGAGTTAAAGACTGTCTATGTCCATTTTTAACTTTATACCCTTTTCTTCTTTTCTTTTTGAAAACAATTACCTTATCACCTTTAAAATGCTTTAGAATTTTTGCCTTAACAGTAATATTGTTAACTGTAGGAGAACCAATTAATGTTTTTTTACCATCATAAAATAAATATATTTTGTCGAAATTAACTGTAGATCCCTCTTTGTGATCCAACCTATGGACAAAGATGTCAGTTTTTTCAAAAACTTTAAATTGTTGACCTAAAATATCTACTACAGCAAACATAAAGTATAAATATGGGATGCAAATTTAACTAATTTATCCTCATATGCAATTATAAAATTAATTTATGTTACTTTAATAAATTAAAATAATCTTTATTTTTAGGTATATATTCAGGAACAATTTTTTTCATCAGTATAATTAACTCATTTGCTTTTACTTCACTTTTCTTTGAAACTTCAATTAAATTATTTATTTCGTAAATACTGTTTTTAAATTTTTCTTTTTTTGCAATATATATTAATTCATGGTGTGATTTTTTTAAATTCTCATTTTCAGTTAAAAGCTCCTCAAACAACTTTTCACCAGGTCTAATACCAGTATATTTAATTTTAATATCTTCATTTTCAATAAATCCAGATAGTCTTATCATATTAACTGCAAGATCATATATTTTTACTGGATCACCCATGTCAAAAACATAAATCTCTCCACCCTTCCCAATTGCACCAGCTTCAAGTACTAATTGACATGCCTCAGTAATTGTCATGAAATATCTAGTTATATCTGGATCAGTTATAGTTACAGGTCCTCCATTTAAAATTTGTTTTTTAAAAATTGGAACTACGGATCCCGAAGATCCTAAAACATTTCCAAACCTTGTTGTAATTATCTTAGTCTTAGATTTATCTGACAAAATTGACGCATAAATCTCTGCAATTCTTTTTGAAGCACCCATTACATTAGAGGGGTTAACTGCTTTGTCTGTAGAAACTAATACAAAATTGGTAACATCGTACTTAATAGCATTATCTAAAACATTTTTAGTACCCATAATGTTATTTAAAATTGAATCCGATGGAGAACTCTCCGTCATAAAAACATTTTTAAATGCTGCCGCATGGAAAACAATGTCTATTTTATTATTTTTAAAAACTTTATCAATTGAATGATTATCAGTAACAGATTTTAGAAGGTAATCAACTTTAATATTAATATTTAACTCTGATAACTCATTCTTAATATTAAATAAACTCAATTCAGAATTATCAACTAAAATTAATTTTTTAGGTATATAATTTATTAATTGTCTCACAATTTCAGATCCTATTGAACCAGCTGCACCTGTTATTAGAATTATTTTTTGTTCATATTGTGATTTGTTTTTTTTTACATTAATTTTAATTGCATCTCTTTTTAGTAAATCTTCAATTATTATAGGTTTTAAGTTCCCCAAAATCCCTTTACTTGATGCATACTTATCAATTGAGGGTAAGTTGAAAATTTTAACTGATTTTTTTTTAAAAAAATCAAAAAGTTCTTTTTTTCTTTTTTGTTTCAATTTATCAGTAGAAATAATAACTTGCTTAATTCTGTTTTCAGTGACAAATTTCTCTAATTTCTTGTCTAAGCTAAACACTTTTTTCCCCTCAATACTTCTACCAATTTTAGTCTTATCATCGTCAATAAATCCAGAAATTAGTGTTGTGTTACTATCATCCAGAGCTTTTTTTATCATCAAGCCATTAACTCCAGCTCCAAATAAAAGAGTATTAATTAATTTATTTTCTTTTGAAATATTGGAATATAAAATTCTTGTAATTAATCTGTATAGAGATAAAAAGGATAATGAAATATAAAATAACAAGATTAAATAATTGTAATGAGATCTTGTATTTGCATTTAAATATATAGCATATAATAAAACTGCAATTAATAGACCTGAAGCTATTTTACCTATATCAATAAATGTTGTGAATCTCAGTAACATCACATAGCCTTTGAAAATAGTAATTGAAACAAGACAAATTAATATGAAAATAACTTTATCGGAATTAGATCTAATGATCATACTCGAATTATTTAAAAAAAGTATTATCTCAATTGAAAAAAACAAAAAAATTGCATCTAATACGTATGAGTACTTTTTTGAATAATGTTTTCTAAAAATTTTTTCAAGCATTAGTCTAAATTAAATATATTAGATAATATCTTTCTAATTCTTTCTTTATCATATTCATC
>PACV01000009.1 GCA_002702875.1 Flavobacteriaceae bacterium | reverse complement strand
GGAGATGACACTGATGGTAATACTACAAATGATTGTACAGAAACATCTATTACTGCTTCACCCTCGCTTGAGGTCACAAAAGTGTTTAGTGTTAATGATGTAAATGGTAATGGCGTAAATGACCCAGGTGATACAATTAATTATTCAATAACAGTTTTAAATAACGGAAATGTTACTTTAGGTGGCCTTAATTTAACTGACACTCTTGTTGATGGTAATGGCGGATCTTTATCTTTAACTGGGGGACCGACTTTCATTTCAAATAGTGCGGGATCATCTCAAGGAACTCTTACAGTAGGTGAAATTGCTACATTTTCTGCCTCTTATCTTATAACAGTCAATACTGCTAATACAGGAACCGTCTCCAATACCGTTTTAGCCACAGCTAGTAGTCCAGGTCAAAGTAATAATGTAACAGATACTTCTGATGATGGTGATGATTCAGATGGAAATACAGAAAATGATCCTACCATAACAACGTTAAGTCTTGAAAAATCATTGGATGTTACAAAAACATTTTTAGTTACTGACAATGGTGACGGAACTCTTGGAGCAGGTGATATAATAAATTACACCATCAATGTTAAAAATACTGGTCAAATTAATCTTACTAATGTTACAGTTAATGAAATCATAAAAGATGGT
Organism: Flavobacteriaceae bacterium; assembly: GCA_002702875.1. GTDB lineage: Bacteria > Bacteroidota > Bacteroidia > Flavobacteriales > Flavobacteriaceae > TMED220. The sequence goes on along the minus strand of PACV01000009.1, from coordinate 11,816 downwards.
GTAGGAGGTAGTTTGAGTTTAAATAACGGAGTTCAAGGTCCGTCTGGAAGTTCGTTAGCTGTAAATCAAACAATCACATTTACTTCAAGTTATACTATTACTGTCGCTACAGTTGGTACAGGTTTAGTTTCTAATACAGCAATTGTAACTGCAAGTAGTCCTGGTAACACTAATGATGTAACAGATCAAAGTGATGATGGCAATGACTTGGATGGTAATACTACAAATGACTCAACTGTTACAAATTTTGCTGCTACAGCATCCATTGAAACAACAAAAACAGGAGTTTTAGTTGACACTAGTGGTGATAGTCTTCCTGGACCAGGCGATACAGTTGTTTTTACAATAACAGTAGAAAACACTGGAAACACTGGTCTTTCCTCATTAACTCTTACTGATGTTTTTAAAAGAGGTGATTCAACAGACAATACTACAATATCACTTTCTGCTGGTCCTACTTTTAATAATGCATCACTTGGATCATCGCAAGGATCACTTATAGCTGGGGAGATAGCTACATACACAGCAAGTTATACCATTGTCTCCTCTGATGTTGCATCTATAACAGTTTTTAACTCAGTAACGGCAAGTGCAACTACATTAGATGGCAATACCAATGTTTTAGATGTAAGTGATAATGGAATTGATACAGATGGTAATACATCTAATGATGAAACATTTGTTAATTTAACTCAACAACCTAAAATTGAAGTTACCAAAACAGTATCTGTAAATCAAGCTGGATCAATAGTTGGAGTAGGTGATGTTGCTAATTACACCATAACAGTTAAAAATACTGGAAACGTTAATTTAACCAATGTTGCAGTAACTGATGTTATTCAAGGAATCTTGCTTTCTTCAGCATTATCGCTGAATTCTACACCTGTATTTCAAAGTAGTTCCCTAAGTTCTGCTAAAGGTTCACTTTTAAAAGGTGAGATAGCTACATATACTGCTTCATTTACAGTCAATCAATTGGCTGTTGACAATAATGGATTTAGAAATATAGCTACAGGCTCTGCACAAGGCCCTGATTCTACAGTGGTTAATGATGTTAGTGATGATGGTAATGATGATGATGGTAATTTACTCAATGACCCAACCGATGTTACAATACCTGAGAATCCATCGCTTGAAGCTGTGAAAACATTTACTTACACTGATAATGACAGCTCAGGTACACTAACAGCTGGGGACAGGATAAACTATATCATTACAGTTCAAAATAAAGGTAATGTTACTCTCGATAATTTAATTATGCTAGACGAACTAAGTCTTATTAGCAATACAGCTACAAGAACATTAAGTACTGGGCCAAACTTTACAAGTGCTAATCAGGGTTCCTCTTTTGGTACATTAAAACCCAATGAAATTGCTACTTATAATGCAAATTATTTGTTGGTTCAGGATGATATCAACAATGGAGGTGTTAAAAATTCAGCCACAGTATCAGCTACTACACCCAATAACCAACCAGTAACTGATATTTCAGATGATAATATTGATAATGATGGAGATATTACAAGTGACCCTACAGAGAGCCCTGTAATTACAGCACCTTCTATAGAAGTTATGAAAACATCAGTAATTGTTGATAACGGCGATGGCGTTACAGGGGTTGGAGATAAAATTGCCTATACAATTATAGTCTCAAATACAGGAAATGTAACCCTTGACTCAGTAACTGTTACTGATACTCTTAAGGATCTGTCTGGAAATACTCTTTCCCTTACCAATCCTCTCACTTTTTTAAGTGCTAATAAGGGATCCGACTCAAATAGTTTAAAGATTGCTGAGGCAGCAACCTATAAAGCTACTTATACAATTGATCAATCTGCATTAGACAACGGAGGTCTGAGTAATTCAGCTATAGCAGCAGGTGCAATTTTTTCAACGACAGTTTCAGACACCTCTGACGACGGGGACGATTCAGATGGTAATACTACAAATGATCCAACAATAAATGTTTTAACTCCTACTTTACTTATGGATGTGACAAAAACAGCAGTGGTGGTTGATAACGATTCTGATGGAGAGACAGGTGTTGGTGATACAATTGTTTATACTGTTTCAATAGTAAACTCAGGTACCTCATCGCTAGCCTCATTTACTTTGTCTGATACGTTAGTTGATGCTGCAGGTAACTCATTGTCCCTTAATGGTAATTTAACCACAACAGCAACCACGTCATTGGGACCTGGCCAAACCAGAACTTATACTGCTTCGTATACAATTTCCCAGTCTGCAGTTGATAATGGAGGAGTAAAAAACTCAGTTTTAGTTACAGCAAGTAATTTAACTGGAACTCAGTTTACAAACGATGTAAGTGATGATGGAAATGATTCAGATGGAAACACTGCTAATGATACAACAGATACGTTGATTACCTCCGATGCATCTTTAGAAGCAGTTAAAACATTTATAAATAAGGATAATGATGGTGATGGGCTTATATCAGTTGGTGATAAGATTGTTTATACAATCACAGTTAAAAACACTGGTAACGTAACACAAAACAGTATTTATCTTGAGGATATTATAACAGATTTTGATGGTAATGCTAGACAGCTTGACCCTTACTCTGGATGGAGTAATAGAATTGGGTTTGTTTCGTCAACTGCTGGCTCGCCAAGACAAAAGCTAGTCTCAGGTGAGGTAGCTACATATACTGCAACCTATACTGTAGTTTCTGGAGACATATCAAGTGGAGGTGTTAAAAACTCAGTGATAGCAAGAAGTTATATATTCCCAGGTGGAGTTCAAACTGAACTAGCTAGTGATACCTCTGATGATGGTGATGATACGGATGGAAACCTCGTTGATGACCCTACAAAATCATATTTAGGGATCTTGCCTTCCTTTGAGGTAACGAAAACCGCTACAGTTACCGATAATGGTAATGGATCTGTAGGTGTGGGTGATACAATTGTTTATACCATAACAGTGGCCAATACATCATCTGATGTACTACAAAACCTAACCTTTGCTGAGACTTTAAAAGACGCGTTAGGAAATTCTCTTACCATGACAACAGGTCCCTCTTTTGTTTCAGCCACCGCCTCGTCATCTGTTGGAAATTTAATAGTAGGGGAAACGGCTACATATAGTGCAACATATCTAATTACACAATCTGACGTTGACTCTGGTGGAGTGGAAAACACTGTAACCTTTACAGGGAATTCGGCAAGAAATCCTGATATGTCAGAGAAAGATGTTAAAGATGTAAGTGATAATGGTAATGACGCTGATGGTAATACAACCGATGATCCGACATTCACTCTATTGGGAACAGATTCTGATAATGATGGTGAGCCTGATACAACTGATATTGATGATGACAATGATGGAATTCTTGACCAGTATGAGCTTTGTCTTACTTTCTCATTAAACGGTAATAATTTTCAAAATTATTCAGGTGCTGTACCAATTGTTGTTGGAGATAGCTATAATAGCAATAATAACCTAGTCAGTCCTTTTCCTAACACATCCAAACTTCCTCCTTTCTCTGCTGTCAACAATGACGGCGATGTGTGGACAGCAGGACAGAATGCTAATGGAGTGCAATTTAACCCTTACACAGGACAACAATTCTTTTTGGAATTATTAGTCAATGCAGGAGTTGGTAATGACAGAGCTGCATGGAATGAGTCATCTCATGCTCCTGGAAGTAATTTTGATAGGGTTGTAGCCTTTGAAACAGTTTATCCAAACCAAACATATACTGTTAATTACTACCATAAAGTAGGTGGAAGGAAAGATGTGAATTTTGCGGGTGGAGCTAGTACATTTTTACAGGTTCAGTCCATGCAAACATCTTATCAAGCAACTCAAACGACAGTACCTGGATCAAATTGGGCAAGTGGAAGTTTTACATTTACAACAGATAATCAAACAACTAGGGTGGCTATTCTGTTCTCACCATACTCACCTGCAGGTACGAGTGCTTCTATTCAGCTAAGTAACATTTCTTTTTCTGCTAATGCAACCTGTACTAGTGATATTGATGGTGATGGAATTGTTAACGGGTTAGATCTAGACTCTGACAATGATGGTATTTATGATGTTGTAGAGGCTGGACTTGGCCAATATGACACTAATAATGATGGACGAATTGATATTAACGACGCCTCGTTCGCTGATACGGACTACAACGGTGCTAATGACGCAAATCAAACTGCCTCACCAACAAATACAGATGGTGATTTAGATATTGATGCTTTTGAGTTAGACTCAGACAATGATGGATGTAATGATGTAATTGAGGCAGGCTATACTGATGTTAATCAAGATGGATTGCTTGGAACAAATGCACCTCCTACTGTTGATTCAAATGGAAAAGTAACAAGTGGAACCGATGGTTATACAGCTCCGTTGGATTCAGATGGTAATGGAGAAAAAGATTACCAGCAAGACACTTATGATGTAGCCTGTTATTTCCCTGGCATGGATGCAATTAAAACGTTTAATGTGATTGATAATAACGGTAATGGCCTTAATGATTTAGGTGATTTGGTTGTCTATACAGTAACTGTTACCAATACAGGTATTCTCCCCTTAAAGTTAACTGAGGTTACAGATAATTTAAGATCTGAGACTGGATCATCAATTGCATCACTTTCTCTTGAATTTACCTCTGTCTCCTCAACTAGTTTATCATCTGTGGCAACAAATTTATTTACGTATTCAAATTATATTGATCCTAACAATTATACTTGGCGTGAGGGGTATTATACTAATAGTGGTAATTACAATTACATTTACGGGAATCTGAATAACTGGAATTATGCTCCAGTTAATGTAGAATACTATTTTAATACTAATTCGGGATCTTCTTATAATGATGTCAATAATTTCTTCACAACTGAGGGGTATGGAACTACCCCCAATAATGATAATACTCCAGGTGAAAGTAGACTATATCATTCTCGAATCTATAACAACTTTAATGGTAATGGTGCACAAAAAAGAAATACATATAAATATCAATTTGTTCCGCTCAAACCAAATACAACTTACACTGTATCTGCTTGGATAGCAAGAGGAACCAGTAGTAGTAATGCTAGTTATTGGGATGATCCTTTCACCTTTGTGGTTTGGCAAGGAACAACTGGATCTAATCCTGGAATTCAGTGGTCTCAAGACTTTGTACCCAATTCATATTATTCTAATAATAATCCAAATGGGTTTGAAAGAGTACATTATACTTTTACTACATTACCTAACGTTTCTGGTAACTCAAGAGTCGGGTTTTCTCCAGGTTACAATCAAGGCTATGGAACACACATTTGGGGTATGCAGCTTGAGGAGGGGTCGAGTCCTGGTAGATACATATACAGTTTTTCAAATATTGGAGTTGCACCTGCAGGACAGCTAGGATATTTTGATCCTAGATCTAGTTATCTTCCAGCTGGTGCTGTGGCAACTTATACAACTACTTTAACACTAACCCAGGACGTATTAAACCAAACTGGGAAACTATTAAACAGTGTTGATTTTAAAGGATCATTTACTACACCTGGAGGGATATCAGGAATTGTAACTGAAACTTCTGATGATAATGATGATACTGATGGGAACGTTGTTGATGATCCAACTGAAACGTTGCTCAGCAATACTGCTGGTATTAAATTAACAAAAACATTCTTAATAAATGATAAAAATGCAAATGGATTAAATGATGTAGGGGATTTAATCACTTACTCGCTGAATGTTTCAAATACAGGAAATGTTGGGCTCTCATCATTATCTGTTACTGATACTTTATCAGATTTATCTGGAAATCAGCTGCAAGTAACTAATACCAGTTCAATGACAGTTGAGGGCAAAAAAAACTTATTTAGATATTCAAATTATATAAGGCTTAACAACACCTCTTATTGGTACAATGAAAATGGTTGGGGTAATTATAACACAAATTGGCAAAATTGGAGCCCTCGAAATATAAAATATTTTTTTGATACAAGTAGTGGGCAAGGTTTTGGTAGTGTGGATAATTTCTTTACAACTGATGGGCTAGGAACTACACCTTTAAATTTATACAATCCTGGAGAGGGAGCTTTATATTCAAATAGAGTAGCTGGTAACTCTTCTTATGCTAACACAACGGATGTGGCCTTAAGAAAACAAAACTATTTTTATCAACTTATAACTCTTGAGCCTTCAACAAAATATACTATTTCAGCATATATATCAAGAGGAGATAATAGTAGTAACTCTATATACTGGGATGATCCTTTTCATATGATTGTAAAACACGATGGAATGGATGTGGAGATATCCCCTGGTTATATCCCTTCCTACTACTATGGTAGAACAGCCTCTGACGGTTTTATAAGAGTATCCTATACATTTACAACCCCATCGAGCCTTTCTGGTCAATCTCGTGTCGGTTTTGCCCCGGGTTATAATCAAAATGTTGGTCAAATGATTTGGGGTGCTCAACTTGAAAAGGGATCATCACCTTCTCCTTATATTTATACTTACAGTAACAGCACTCCAATCCAAAGACCAAATCAAGTTTTTGAGGACCTAAATTATGTGAAATGGAATACTAATGAACCTAGTAATAGTAGTAATAATGAACATTATGGTGCGATGTATTCTTCTACTAATCCTTATCTTAATGATACTAATGCCAGTACTGGTTATCGACATATAGTTGAGTTTAGCAGTGTTGTCTCGCCTACACCCTCCCCATACGATGTATATTTAGGAGAGTTTAATGGACATACATATTTTTACGAAAATGGTACTCAGAATTGGGCAAACAGTAAAACTCAGGCTGAAAATGCGGGGGGGTATTTGTTTGTACCAAATACAAAAGAAGAGTATGATTTTATTGGAGCACAAATAAATACATCTCTGGCAAATCAATGGTTTCATATTGGTATATATCAAGACTTAAATAGATCAGATTATTCTGAGCCAGATGGAGGATGGATTGGTGTGGATGGCAAACTTGTCAACACCCCAATTTTGGAGCCTTTTACTATACTGGAAAATGGACAAGACATAGATATTAAAATTACTCATACTATCAGTCAGTCTGATTTTGATTCGGGAGGATTATCTAATACAGCAATAGTTAACGATGCATCAGCCCAGGTTTCTGACACATCTGATGATGGAGACGATACGGATGGTAATACTGAGGATGACCCTACTATAGTAATCACTGATAGAGTACAAGTTTTAGAGGTAACAAAAAACGCATCTATAACTGATAATGGTGACGGTGTGAGCGGTGTTGAGGATATTATAACATATACTATTAAAGTAAAAAATGCTGGAAATGTAAGTCTATCAGGTTTAGTACTAGAGGATATTTTATCTGATGCAGCGAGCAATACAATGTCATTAAATATTAGTCCCACATACTCTTCAACATACAAGCTTATTCCTGGAAAAAATCTTAATACTGACGAGTTTTGGAATGGTTCAAGTGAGCCTAATCAATCCAGTTCAAACTACAGATACGCCTCAATATACTTTCCCAATAATCCTTCTACTATATCTGATGACAGGTATTATACAAATAATCATTTCGCTGTTATTAAATCATCAGTTGCCACAACTACATTTAATGGTAGTTATAATGCCACATTGGTTGGGATATACAATGGAAACTATTATTATATGAGTGATCAGTCTACGAACTGGGCTAATCAAAAAACAAGATTCCAAACACCTCACAGTAATATGTTGATTATAGAATCAATGGATGAGCTTGAATGGATTAAATCTAAAAGAACAACATTTACTTCAAGAAGTAATAACCACTGGTGGATTGGGCTAGAACAAAACCATAGTGCTACTGACTATTCTCATCCAAGAGGTGGCTGGTATTGGGTAGACGGGTCTAAACTTTCAAACTCTGGTCAGGTATCTGAAACTACAATTAGTGCAACTACAACACTTAATGCCTTTGAAGAGTTAACCTACACTACCTCTTATACGATAACTCAAGATAATGTTGATAAGGGGATTTTATCAAATATAGTCTCAGTCACTGCAAATTATTTTAGTAACACTGTAACTGACACGTCTGATTCAAGGGCATGCGGATCATCGGATAATGTATCGAGCTATTGGCTAGGATCGGGAGTTCCAAGCAATAGTGGGGGGAATCGCAACTATGGTCTTTTTAGAAGGTCAGAGGGAAAACTAATGGATTTTGAGTATAACTATGACTATAATCATATTTTAGAAATGAAATCAGGTGCTTCCACCCCAACTGGCTACACTTATGCTGGGACATATGGGACTTCTTACTATTATTTGTCTCAAATTAAAACTAATTGGATTAGTTCAAAAATTAAGGCTCAGGCTAGTGGAGGTAATTTGGTTGTTATCAACTCAACTGATGAACATAATTACTTGATATCAATCAAAGATAATTTAACTACAAGTTCTACCGGCTATTCTTGGGTTGGTTTATATCAAGACGTGAACTCATGTGACTATGCTGAACCTAATGGTGGTTGGTTCTGGATTGACACTGATGACAATAAAGATCCTACAAATACAGTACTTACTGCAAACCCTCAGATTGAAGCTACAAAAACAGCAACAGTATCAGATGTAAATGGAAATGGTATCAATGACACTGGTGATATCATTATATATAAAATAACAGTTGAGAATAAAGGGAACGTGACAGTTAGCTCACCTACATTCAATGAATATTTAAGAGATGGGGATGGGCTAAATATTACAAGCTCTTTGGTTGGGCCTACATACACATCAAAAACGCTGAGCCCAACAGTTAGAGAGCTAAACGTAACTGTTGCAGCAGGAGTAGGTGGAGGCAATAAATTTTATATAAACGGAATTGAATCAAAAGATATTGTTTTTCAAAGAGGCTATACCTACAGATTTATCCAGACAAATGCATCGAATTCAGGGCACCCTCTTAAATTAAGTACACAAAATGATGGAACACATAATGGTGGGTCGGCTTATTCTACAAATGTAACCTCAACAGGAACACCTGGAAATAGCGGGGCGTACACTGAAATTAAAATAGGGGATTCAACCCCATCATTATACTATTATTGTGAAAATCACGCCGGTATGGGAGGTACAATTATTAATCTAGCTGGTCTTGGTTCTGTGCCTGGAGTGATTAGACCATACGAGACAGAAACATATACAGCAACCTACACCATTAGTGGTTCTTCCGGAGGAACAGCTTTTATTAGTAATGTGGTATCTGTTACTGGTAGCACATATGGTCAGACAAATAATGTTTCTGATACTGCAGACGATGGAGATGATACTGATGGAGAAACAGAAGATGACGAGACTAGAGTTGATTTAGCGCCCTTACCAAGCTTTGAGGTTACTAAAACAGGAACCAAAACTGTGGACGACGGAGATGGTATCCTTGGCCCAGGTGATATCATAACATACACGTTTGTAGTAAGTAATACAGGTAATATTAAAATTACAAACTTAACATTTAATGATACAATGGTAGATGGTAAAGGAGTTGCGTTATCTCTATCAAACAGTCCAACGCTTGTATCAGCCTCTTTAGGCTCTACCACAGGAACACTTGAATTATCAGAAGTAGTTACTTATACAGCCAATTATGTCTTAACGCAACAAACAGTTGACAGTGGTTTAGTCTCCAATTCAATGGTAGTGATCGGAAGTACCTATGGCCTTTCAAATAATGTATCAGACACATCAGATGATGGAGATGATACTGATGGAAACACAGTGGATGACCCACATATTTTAGATATACCTGAAGTTAAAGATTTGGATGTAACAAAAACTGCTAAAGTAAATGATTTGAATCAAGACGGTAAAACGAATTTAGGGGATCAGATACAATATACATTTACTATTAAAAACAAGGGTAATACATCAATTAACACTTTAACTTTTACAGATAACTTGCTTAATAACAGTGGTTCTAATATCACAAATGATATTTTAACCATTCCTGAATCTCAAAACTTATTTGCTAGGTCAAATGCAATTGATGACTCTGATAATGCATGGAATGATAATGGATCGGGTGCTAATGGAATCAGAAATTGTGGTGATCCAGAATGTATTTCTATACCAAAAGGAATACCATATTATTATGGAAATCCAACAAATAGCACTTTTGATGCAAACACACAGACTGTATTTCCAAATACAGGTTTTGGAGTTACCTCTCAACAGGGTGATGCAACTGCTGTTGTTGGTTTAAGAGGGTCAAAGATATGGGCTGTAGGCAATAACTCTTTTGTTTATCAAAATATCACATTTGATGCTGACACTGAGTATACAATATCTGTTTATGCAAAAGCTGTGAATGGACCATTCACTGATCCCTTTCATTTTGTAATCTGGGATGGTTCTGGAACATTTTCTGCAAATGAGGTTAGTGGAGCTTATAAAACCCAAGATCAGTATCTTACAACTGAATGGAAAAGATATACATATACATTTAGAACCAGTGCTGGAGCGGGTGCTGGTAGGGCAGGATGGCATCCTCCTAGTGGAGGTTTTGGTCAAGTATTTTGGGGTGCACAGCTTGAAAAGCTAAATAAAGCCACCCCATATATTCATACATATGATAGCAAGCCAATCCGAGATGCGTCGCAGCTAAAAGATAATGTAGGTATTTTAAATTCACAAGAGACTGTGGTATTAGAGGGTTATTTCAATATATCACAAGATGCAGTGAATTCAGGAGGAGTGTCCAACACCCTTATTGTCTCATCAACAAGCGCTAGAGGTTCTATAGTTAGCGACACCTCTGATGATGGAGATGATACTGATGGTAATACAACTGATGACCCAACATATACAGCAATAGAGGCTAGCCCTTCTATAGAAGTTACAAAAACCGCAACTGTTAATGATACAAATTCCAATTCAAAGGTAGACATAGGAGATATTATCACTTATACAATAACTGTATCAAATACAGGAAATACATCCATATCAGGCATTTCAATTGAGGATAAAATAACAACCTCACTAGGAGCTCAGCTTAATTTAGATGCCACCCCGACAAGGCTTAGTACGAGCAATGGCTCTGCTGTTGGATCATTAAAAGTTGGTGAGTTTGCAACATATATAGGTTTATTTACTATAAATGCTACTGCATTTGCTGCTGAGAGGATAAGTAATACAGCTACAGTGACGGCAAATGCTGGTGGACTAACTGGAAATGTAAGTGATACCTCTGATGATGGTGATGATACAGATGGAAATACAACAGACGATCCAACTGAAACCATAATGGAGCCAACACCATCTATTGAGGTTACCAAAACTGCTATTTTAAGTGACTCAAACGGAAGTGGTCAGACTGATGTTGGTGATTCAATAAAGTTTATTATATCAATAGAAAACACTGGAAATACAAACCTTTCAAGTTTAACATTTGTAGATACTCTAGTTGATAAAAATGACTCTGCCCTGAGTCTCACTAATGGTCCGTATTTTGTTTCAGCTACACAATCATCAACAGTTGGTAATTTAAATCTTGAGGAAACAGCATATTATCATGCATTTTTTACAATAAATTCTCAAGCAATCAATGCTGGTAGTGTTAAAAACTCTGTTTTAGCAACAGCAAGCAGCCCTGGTCAGAGCAATAACGTTACGGACACCTCTGATGATGGCGACGATACAGATGGAAATACAACAGATGATGTGACAGAGGTTCAGGTAACTGCTGGGGGAAGTATAAATGTAACAAAAGAATCCTCAATTTTTGATAATGGAGATGGTATTACAGGAGCAGGGGATACAATCAATTATGTAATTAAAATAACTAATACGGGAACTGCCTCAATCACATCCAT
>PACV01000008.1 GCA_002702875.1 Flavobacteriaceae bacterium | reverse complement strand
TTCTATTTTAAAACCAATTTGAACTTCTTCTACTTTCTTCTGGTATCCTTTTAGTAATCCTACTTCTAGTTTGTCAGATACTTGAGGATGTATTAAATTGTTTATTCCTTTGGCAAAAGGTCTTTCTGCAAAGTACTCTTCTATCTGTTCTCTTTTTGCATTTATCTTTTGTTGGATAGCAGCTCTAGCAACATCGATGTCAAGTCCCTGTCTAACCATTTCGGTTACATCTGCATCCAACTCATTCTCCAGTTCCATGTACTCTTTCATCCCTACAGTCTCCCACCACCTCTTTCCAAAGGTAGACCCAAATGCTTTTCTAAACCCAAGTCCTCCAGTAAGTCCTCCGTCTGGAGCAGCAACCTTACCTGACATAATATCATCAAGTTCTTGTGCTGTTAGTTGTTCGGCAGCTTTTATTCCTCTTTTTTCATTTATGTTAGAAAGCTGACCAGTTAAACTTGGAAGAGCATTGATAGCATTTGTAATTCGCAGTGCAGAGTTTGTTTTAGGAACGTCTGGTACTACTGTTGAAAAGGTTCCTCCTTGTGCCTGTATTGAAGGTGTTAAGGGGACTACAGGTAAATTAGGGTCTGATTGTACTCTTTTTCTTGTTGCCATGCTTTTTCTTTAAATTTTTGTTTCTGTTATCCGAACAGTCCTGAGTCTTCCAGAACGCCATAGGTACTTAAACCTGTCTGTGCGCCACCCATGAATGATCCTAAGTAATCTGGTTGCTGTATAGGTTGGTTTATACGAAGCATATTTCTGTTAAAGCCCATTCCTGCTTCAGTTAATGCCAAGCCTCTATTAATACTGGTAAGTCTTGCTTGTTCATCTGAAGAGAACTCAAACTCTGCTTGCTGTCTTGAGATGTCTCCAAGAAGTGCATCTACGCTAAGTCCACTGATACCTGCTTCTCCTGCTGATACAGTTGCAGTAGATCGAGCTTCCATTGCTCTCCTAGAAGCTTGCTCTTTTCTCTGCGTTCTCGCCAAAGACTCCTGCTGTTCTTGCATCCTCATTGCAGATACTTCAGCAAGATATCTTTGTCGTTCCTGCATCGATGCTAATCTTTGAGATTCTTCTTGAGCTTGTACTTGAAATCTCTGTCCCTGTATAGAAGAGATGGTACTTGCTGCTCCAATGATCGATGATGCAATTAATGGACTACACATAATAATTGTCTATAACTTCGTTGTTGATTAAAATAAATTGGTAAAACGGTTCGCCTTTGATTGTAAATTGATGGGTAAAACTTGCTCCTAGCCACTCAAGCCAACGGACAGCAGGTCTATTATGGCAGTGAACAACGTTACCTGCTGCTCCTCCTGTGATTTTAAGTAACTCTTTGATCCAAGTCTTTGAGTGCTTTATAAGATCCCTTCTGGCTATCTTAGGAAACTCCTTTGTTCCAAGCATCCAGATATAGGGCATCTCGTCATCTTCCCCTATGCCAAACATAGCAATAGGGTTATTCTTTTTGTCTACTACTGTCAGAGTAACCATGTCATGTTCAAACCCTAGCATCAAAGCTTCTAAGGGTTTTCTTCCAAGAGCCATGCACTCGATGTTATCTATGTCTCTAAGCTTATCTGCCAAATAGTCGGCATGATCAGGATGTGCGTCTATAACATCAATGTTTTCGTATCTAACTATTACTCGATCAAACACGCCTACTTCTTGAGTGAATAAAGGATTCAAACTCGGCTGACTGGAAATTACTTGGTAAAGCTGAGTCATTTATAAGTTTTATCTCAGTGTCTTTTACTGCTGACATAATTGGAAAAGAAAACGAACCAGACTCAATAGGTAGTGTTCCGATGGTAGTTGATCCGACAATGTTACTTGTAAAGGTGTTCGTATAAGTCTGCCTTGCTTTTGGTGTAACTTCAACCTTAAATGAAGAAGTATCATCAAAGAATACTGAACCTCCCTTGAGAAAGTGTCTTGAGATACCAGAAGGACTTCTTGAATTATTTGCTCTCTGCTTGAACAGTTGCTCACTAAAGGTGTAACTCATGGTGTACTTGATGCCTACCCAAACAGGTATGTTGGCATTATCGCTTCCAACTGAAACCACTACGCCATCAACTGTCGAGGGGAGTAATGCACCTGCTTTTGTACTTCCATGTTCCCTTGTGTAAACTTGTATCACATCTCCTGCTTCTGGGGTAAACGGAAGAACTAATGTTCCATCGTTGCCAGTTGTAAATGTGTTGTTTGTACGCATATCAAGGTAGGTGTTAAATGTAGTATTATCATCTACAAGTTTCTCCTCCATTGGTATCTTGAGTAATTCTGTCTTACTGCTTTTGACTGCAACTACATATAAATCACTGTCAACAAACTCCATGCCTCTTACTTCAAAAGGAAATGTGAACTTACTCCAACTAGATAAGATCTTTTGGTTTCCTTCCCAGTAATACTTGTAAACAAACATTTCCCTTGTGTTAGATGCACTGACAAGACATATCATGTTTTCAGAAGTAGATCCTGCAATGTCTATAATGTCCGAAGGTATGTATCTTGGAACATGCGAGGTGACTTCTACAGAGTCATAGTTGTCTGTGTTTGCGTTTATAGTAAACTCACGAAGACCTGAGAAGCTTCCTCTGTTAAAGGGAAAGTATATGTAACTTCCTAACTCAAGAGGAGTTGTTGATGTATCACTATCATAGTTTGTTATAGGAGTTACCGAGACAGTCTTAGGTGTTAAAAGATCGTTTCCTCTAAGAACAAACTGACCCTTTTCTCCAAACAGTATTAGGTTCTCTTGGAAGCCTACAGCAGAAGAAAGTTTTGTCACTCTCTTACTGGCTACGTTTATATCAATAGGATCTGCATCCAGTAGCGTTCTTACTGTGGTTCTAAAGAAGTTATAATACTGTCCTGTTTCTGACATTATCACACTGCCTTCAGACAAGAAGCCAAGCCTATTCTTAAAGAAGAATAAGTTTGATATCTTTCTTGTACCTTTTTTCTTTGGGTCATCTGTGTCTGATATGTCTAGATCGAAAAAGGAAGGAAAGGGATTTGTATCTGCGTCTCCTACTTGCTTGGTTTTCCAAGGAGAAACTCCTAGATCAAAAGTGTTCTCCGCAGTGTTGACAAGTTTCATTGGTAGTGATGCTTCATCAAGCGTTGTAAACTCGTCAAAGCCTACATCTTCAACCCAACCTCCATTGCCTATGTCATCTCCTCCTGAGTCTGTTTGAAACTTTACATAGTAATCGTCTTCGTTGTCTTCGGCACTTCCTCGTACTTTAACTTTAAAATTGTTTGGGGCTATTGCAGGGAGATCTGAGATTGAATCTACTTCTTTGTATACAACTCCAAGTGCTGTTCCAGACTTACTGTCAAAGGCTGATATCTCAAACTCTACATCGGCAGAAGAAGTTATTTCAAAGACATACTGTTGGTATATTCTCTTATTTGTCCCAACGTCTGGTACTACATTTAAATCATTGTCTTGTTTCCCTAGAAATGTTCCTCCTCTTGATTTGTCGCTTCCTCCATCGTGTACTACTCCAGGAGCATTATCCCCAACTGAGGCAGAAGTATCTGCTTGTCCTATTTCTTTGACTTCTCCTACTGCTAAAGGTGTTGGGTTTATGTGTAAAAATACACCTGCAAATCCATTAACAGTAAATTGACTAAACAAAGCTTCATTAATAGCATCTCTTAAATTCTTTGCTATAACTCCTGCACTTATAGCTTCAGAAGAAGTTCCAGAAGACTGAGCATTAGTTCTAAAAGAAGCGTTAAACTCGTAGGTATCTGTACTTAAAGTACCACTTGTAAAGTAATCCCCATTATTAGGAGCCGCACTTCCAGATGCCATTGTGTATTCAATATGTCCTGTATTATTATCACCCTGTGTAGTGTTTATCACTCCTGTAAGATTTGTGTTTGCAGTATTTGTAGAACCACTGGCGTAGAATTTTGATTTTATCTTCAAGCTGTACTCAGTCGAGTAGTCACCTTTTTTAACAAACACAAGAGCTTTGTTAGTTGTAGAAGAATGTGTTATAGCATTACTTTTAGTTGCTGCTCTATTAACGTTCTTTGCTGTGTTAAGAAGAAACGTAGTGTCACCTACAGTAAGAGCCTTTAGTTCATCTCTAGGATTACTGCTAACTAGATACTGGTTATTACCTGTAAACCCTGTGGTTGCATTATTTATTGTTACTGTGTTTGCTCCTGTAAACAGATTGAAGACCTGTATAGTATTGTTGTTTATTATAAGAACATACTTCTCCTGCTTGTCTCTATCTATAAAGTGAACAAAAGCCCCTTCAGCTATTGCAGAGTTTACAAGGTTTTTTATGTACCTAGAGTTTGGTCGCTTCTTTAAACCATCTGTAACTGAGGACAAAGCATTTATCTGTTCCTCACATTGTCCGTCAAAACGAAGTGTGTCTGGTTGCTGACTAACTCCTTGGACAAGGTTGGCTAATGAAGTGTTTATAAGAGCCATATATTTATAAATTAAAATAAGGATGTAGTTCGGTTTATACCTACTCTTGTGTAAGTATCGTAGTTATCAAAAATTGTTCTGTCTGCGTTCCTGTTGTCTGATGTTTCAAGGTTTGCTTTTGCTGCAAACTCATCTCTAAGAATAAGAGCTTCTAACTCCCTAGAGCCAACAATACGAGACTGTAAATATCTTGTAGCTCTTAAAGTAATATATCTTCTCGCCTGTTCTGGTAGGCTATCCCAAGGTAGTTCTTTTACCACTGTAACTTTTATGTCTTTTGTAAAGGTGTCTGTTTTCTCTTTGCGATCATAAAGTGAAGTCCCTCGTTGTACCAAGTCAATGTCTTCAGTACCTTCGTGGTCAACCTGTAGAATGTCTGCTGCAAGAGTTATCGTTCCGTCTGCTGCACTAGGACTCAACGTCACTTCTCTTTCTGTATTAAAGTGCCATCCGTTGCTTTGCACCTCCTTAGAAGTTTCATCTAGGATGCTTACAGCGTTTGCAGCCGATACAGGAAGTTCTGCTGTGTTACTTATGCTGTTTACAGGAGCTTCTCCGATGTATCCCAACATAGTGTTGACAGCTTGTAGTTGTGTAGATAGTGCCATAAAAATTCTGTTGTTGTTTTAATAAGGGTTAAAAGAAAGAGGGCAGGGGACTAACTTAATAATCCCCCACCCAAACTTTCTGTGAGTTGTTTATGTTTATGTTAATTAAGAAACACTAACACATGCACCTGCTCTAAGCACGTTGTGTCCCATCGCATACTTAGCGACAAAGAGTGTTCCTTGGTGCTGAACGCTGTAATCAGACTCAGTTGCAAGGTCAAGAAGCTTGACAGTACCTACACCACTTGGGTGTCCTGCAAGGAATCCTACAGTGTTAAGTGCTGCGTTGTATCCGTTTCCAGAACCGAATGGATCGTTGACAGCGTTGTCATCATCCTGCTCCTGTGAAGCGTCGGCAACAAGGATAGAAGTCAAGTTATTAGACTTAAAGATATTAAGTCCTGCAACCTGAGTTAATGACCCTGATGCTACGTTTCCTGTTCCACCAAAGTCTCTGTTGATAGCGATGTTGTCTTGTCCTACAAGAGTGTAGTACTGCTCTGGAGTAAGGACAGCGAAACGAGTACCATCATCAGGAACGTCGTTTTCATCAAGCTTCTGCGCTACTTTTGTTAGAGCAGATACAAGTCCTGCGCCTGTGTCAAGAGTTTGAGAACCAATCTCAATACCTCTTGGCTGACCAGAAGGTGTTGAGGAGTCTGCTGCACCTGCTGCAAGGGTCTTCAGAACTGCTTTGTCAAACCTCTGTGCAAGAGCAATTCCTAACTCTTTACTAAACTGTGACCTCACATCAAAATGGTTGCGAAGTTCGTCTATGTTAGGAATGAACGTAGAACTCACAAGCATCTTGTCGATACTTATAACTTTCTCATTCATGTTGAAGTTTGTATTATATCCTGCTGTACTTAAGATATCATCTCCAGGTGAATGATATTTACTACTGGCAATACCGATTGTTGGAAAAGTCGCACTCTTACCAGAACTAATAGTCCTGATTGTATGCAACGGTTTCATTATCTGTGTCTTCTCGAATGTTGCGAGAATCATGTTAGAGAATACTTTGAGAAACAAAGCATCATCTGCGCCTGTGTTATTGGCTTGTCCCAATCTACTTGGGGCGTTTACGTTAGCCATAATATATATGTACCTTTCTTTTTATTTTTTAGTGTTTGTTGTTGGTGTATGAACAACGCACTCCAAGAAACTAAAAGACCTATACAGATTGTCCTTGTTGTTGATTATCCCTCGCAAGGGGTCGCACTCGAAACAAACCTTTTGGTTTATTTGTGTTCTTTTGTGTGTGTTGAAATTTTATTGTCGAGTATGCTCAAGGTCGTTCACGTATCTCAGGATCTCTGCGATAGTCTCCCTTTGAGGTTCTGTGAATGAATGGACTTTGAGTTTCGAGATAAAATGGGGAATCTTGCTCTGAGGTGGGTCTATCGTCTTGCAACCATTCATCAATAAGATCAAGGTTACGCTCACGACTGCGACTATAAGCTTCCTTCTCATAAGCTTCTACTATCTTAAACATGTATTCGCAAATCCTTGGGAAAGCCAAAAGAAGACTTACGAATAACTTTATCATGCTTTTGGTTTTGCTTTACCAACGTTAAGGGCAAGCCAGTTGATAAGCTTGAGAAGTATACCTGTGATTTTGTTATCTGCTTTATTTGGTGTCATTGCTGAGATCAAACTAGCAGCAGTAACTACAGCAGTAGCAATAGCTATTAACTCTTCTTTGTTTTCAATAATGTATGATATCATGTTCTTTCTTATATATTAGTTGATACTGAAATTCTTCTTTCGACCTCTGCACGATAGGCAGGATCAATCTCGTAACGCCTGTCGTTGATTGCTTCAACAACTTGAGCATTACTGTTAAATGGTTGGATAGCTGCTCCAGAAGTGCCTCCCTTTGCAATATTTACGGACTGTCCCCCAGTTTCACTCATATATCGTGCGTACATGCCCTTTGCAGCCATCTTAGCTGCCTCTGGTGAGCCTGTAGAAACTATATCGTCGTAGCTATTTATATCTTCTTCAGATAAATTAGCAGAAGCCCATTCTACCATTTCGTTATAATTGTCTTGTCCTCCAACAGTGTTTCTTATATCTGCCATTTCAGATTCAATAGTAGCCTCTTGTCCTCTTACGTAAGCATCTACAAAATCTCTAGGTATTCCACTTTCTTCCAGTGCCTTGTAGTTCGCTTCACTTAGTTCTCCGTTTTCGAGATAAGCAGTACTGGCTTCTTCGATTGCATTAGATACATTACCTTGTTGTACTGAAGCTTCCTCTTGTTGTTGCCCTTCTTCTTTTGATGTCTGTTGCTGTTGCCCAATCTTTTTCTCAAGGTTTTCGTAGGCTTGTACAAGATCTTCCTGTGACTTGAATTTACCAAGAATAAGCTCCTGCTCCTCACTTACCTCTTGTCCAGAAGGCTCTTGTTGTATTGGTTGTTCCTGCTCTTCTTGTTGAACTAAGTTTGGATTCTCTGCTTCCTGTTGAGCTAGTTGATCTTCCAGAGACATCTGTTCTCCTTCTACTGGCTCGTTTATTTCGACTCTTTCTACTGACATGTTTTTTGTTTCCTCCCATTAATGTTGGTTAGTATTTTATTCTGTTGCTTGCTGTTGCTGTTGTTCAGCAAGTGATTGATCGGAAGCAGCTTTAATTCCTGATGGCCCAAGTTTCTCTGCCATCTGCATAAGTTGTGCTTGTTGCTGCTCTTGAGCTATCTCTTCTTGAGTTTTAATAAGCCCAGGAAGTTTAATACCAAGGCTTGTTGCTCTGCGTTTAAAGTATTCATCTATGTTTACATAAGTAGATACTGCTTCTGGGCCTACTACCTGTGCTGCTCCTGCAAGGAATGCGTCAAGTTTCTGAAGATCATGTCCTCTTCCAAGAGCCTCGATACCTGTAACGATAACTGGATTTACAAGATCCTTTGGTAACTTAGGCATACTCTTTTTCTTTTGCATTACAGACATCAGCCTATTTACCAAAGGTAACTGTAGTTCGTTACTAAGCAAGGAATACAAACCACCAAGGGCCGACTCAAGCTCCATAGATATCATGCGAACTTCTTCTGCTGTAACTCTTTCAGCATTACGAATAGAACTACTGGTAAGCAAAAAGCTTTGCCCAAGTCTGTCTTTGATCGAGTTGATTGTTTCTGCTGCAACTCTAAAGTCATTGAACTTGTTTAGCTGAAGTGTTGAAACATCTGCTGCATTGCCTTGTACTATTGCACCATTAGGACTTTCGCTAAGTGTCTTAGGTCTTGTTGTTCCATTTGGATTTATCAAAAACAATACCTTGGCTGCTGCTGCACTACCTTCTACAATAGCTTTTGTAAGAGACTCAAGCGACTGTAGGTCACCAAGATATTCTTCTACATAACCTCTGCCATAGCTTTCTCCATCAATCCTAGAGAAGCGAAGCGGAATATAAGGAGACTTGTCAAGAGGTAACATCCCACCAGTTTTAGGTAACAGTGTTCCGTTTATGTCCTGCTTGACAAGCCATTTATCCCCATATCGACAAATTGCTGTGAAAAGATTTACTGAGTCCATTGCTCCTTTTGTGGAAGGATTTGGATGTTGGATAACTTCTTTTATTTCGTCATCCAGTGCCTCGTAACTTAAAGTCTCTTTTGTTGCTATATATAAAACGTTACCCATTGGATCACGCTCAATAACAAACCTGTCGATACGAAACACTCTCATCCCACCTTCTTCGGGCATGTATAGTAAAGCATTTCCAGTGACGATGAGTTGCTTGAGAGCTTCGTGTACTGCTATTCTGTACCTCTCAGAAGCAATCTCACTCATCACGTTGTCCTCTACCTTTCTTAAAGCAGCTTCTATTTCACTGAGTACTTCTTCTGGAGTACCCTCGTTTTGTAATTTTTGGTTATCTACTTGTAAACGAAAGAAAGGTGAGTTAGGAGGAAGCAGTGCAAGCAGTAACTTAGAAGCAAGGTTATTAACTCCTCTAGCTCCTATACCTTGAAAGGGAGTATTCAATCTACTCGCAGAACCAAAACCCTCTTCAGTTAATACATAAGGTAAAGTGAGTTTGGCAGCCTGTCTTCCTCTTTGGAGATAAGTGTCTCTGTTGCCTTCGAGCTTTGTGTAAAGCTGTTCGGCTGTTTGGTTTTCGTAATTCATAAATTATAAAAATATTCTGTCAGGGGCGTTCTCAGGTCTAGGCACTGGAACATCTTCCCACGCTTCGTTTTCGGGGGTGTCTGGGTCATCTGCAATGAACTGACCATTCTCGTCACGCTTTCTAACACGCTCGGTCATGTCACTGCTCCAGATTATAAATTCTTCAGCAGGCTCGGCATCCATGTCACCTTTGATGTCTCTAAAGAGAACCCAATGCTTACCATCGCCTTGCATTATTGGTTGCTCCCACTCCATTCCTGACTCATCTCTTATTGTTTCTGTTTTTCCTGTGTCAACAAAGTGTTCACCAATAACTGTATAGCTGTGGTCTTCACTTTGTGCGATAGGTACTGTAATCTCAATGCCGTTTCCCTCTTCTTCGGTGGTTGTAAAACCCATCTGTTCAGCAAACGTGAGTGCTTGAGCTTTTGAATCAAACTTCAACAAATAATCAATCATCTTTAGTCTACTAGTGGTGGTTCTTCTTCGTCAGTTGTAACATCTTCCTCTGTAGGCGGCTCCTGCATTGGATCAGGCGGATATACCCAGTCTTCTGGAAGCTCATCCAACAACTCATCGTTATCATTTAGAAGGTTTTCATCAGGAATGTTGGTGTGCACCTCGTTTGTCTCCTCGTTAGTCCAAACATACTTTTTGATCTCGATATACGCTCTAGGATTCTCTTCGGCTGCTTCAACAGACCAACCCCACCAGTATCTACTACCAGAAGCAGTTTTATGATAACTAAGTCCCTTTTGTATTCCTGCTTGCTCGCTTCGGAGTTCCGCTTCTTGTTCGTTGTCGAATATTAGATATGCCATGATAATTAGTAAATGTTGTAATGAGTGTTTATGTTGCTTTCGATGCCTGTCCTATTAGAGCTTTGATCGGAGTCATACCAAATCCATTCGGAGAACTTACCTTCAAAATTAAATTGATCAGTACTACTGCTTCCATAATAACCCATCTGTAGCTTTGCCCAATCCGCTGTATCTGCAGCCTGATGATGGACTAACTTTCTACCATTGAGGGCAGTATGTACTTCGTCTCTAGTTGTTCCTGCTCCTGTAATTAATGTACCATTTACGTAAAGTTCTACGTTCACTCCACCATAGTCAGCAGCTAACCCTGTACTAGTCGATCCGTCTTGAGAAACAAAACCATGATCGCCTGTTGTGGCGTAGTTGGCAGGGTATAAGTATCTGTCATTACTTGTGTCAGCAACAAACCAAGCATCAAGATGAGCAGCTTGTATTTTACCTTCCATTAACATATTAGACGCTG
>PACV01000007.1 GCA_002702875.1 Flavobacteriaceae bacterium | reverse complement strand
GTTGTAGTCTGCGTAATTGTGCTCTTTGTAACTGGATCATAGTTCAAATCTTTGGTAGCATTATCAACAGTTTGTTTTATTGTACCAATAAAATCTCCTGTTTTTGGAGCAAAATCTAATTCAAAACTAATTGTATTGTTAATTTCTAGTTTAATATTATCAACTGCACCAGCTGAGATAGGCTCTAATTGGACTGTGACTTGATAAAGTTCAATTTTTTCATTTGAAATAATATCAAATGTACCTGTTACTAGTGCTGTTGAGGTATCATTTGAATCAGCATCATCAATCAAACCTACCTCATATGTAAAATCAGAATTAAAAATTATGTAATCAATCTCAAAGTTTTTACTAGTACCTGCCTTTTCCTTTTTTACCTTCCACTTACCAACTACACCGTTGTAAACTGCAAATTCAAAGGTAGCTGTTACAGTTTTAGGCTGATCAACAGTAATTTCTACTGGACTATCGTCACCAGTCAAATCTCCTGCCCATTTTAAAAATATTGTTTCATCTGCAATTGGAATCGGCGTCAACCTGATAGTAGTTCCAACCTCGTAATCAGTAGACTTACTTGTTGACACTATTTCTTCTTTAACAGATCCATTTCCACTGATGTTAACTGTTAATGGATATGTCTTTTTCTTGAAGTTGGCTTGAAGGGTAAGATTAGAATTAACAGAAATAGATAACGGATTTTCAGATGATTCAATCCCAGTCCATCCAGTAAATTCATAATCACTATCAGGAGTTGCAGTAACTGAAAATGTAGATCCTTGAACATAACTACCACCCTCATTATTGACTGAACCTCCTGACTGTGTTGTAACAGTCAGCGTGTATTGAATAACAGGTGGAGCCTGAGTTATTTCATTAGACGAGCTACTATCTTTAGAACAAGAAAAAAAGATAATTGATGATAATATTAATAGTAATTTTCTAATTTTAGAATTATTTAAATTTATTTAATTTAAGCAAAAAAAATGTTAACCAAAACATGATTGAACATTTTTTTACTTGTCCCTATTGTTGGCAAAACATCTCATTTTTAATTGAGGAAATTGAGGGTAACCATACTTACATAGAGGATTGTGAGGTATGTTGTAATCCAATTGAGGTTTATTATCAGTTTTTAGATAATCAAATAGAAAATTTTAATTGCAAAACAACTGATTCATAATTTGTATTTTTAACAAAAAATAATTTCTATGAAAAAAATTTTTTTAATGATCTTTTTATTTACTATTTGTGATTTATTTTCTCAAAATGAATTGTATGGAGAAAAGCTATCATCTAATAAATTGACTTCAATTAATGAACTTAACTATTTATTTACTAGTTTAAAAGATGGGGAATTTAATAATACAAAATTCAAAGCAAAAGTTGTTGATGTTTGTAAAATGAAAGGGTGTTGGATGAATCTTGATTTAAACAATAACAAACAAGTAATGGTCAGGTTTAAAAACTATAGTTTTTTTGTTCCAAAAGATATAGAAGGTAAAGAGGTAATTGTTGAAGGTAAAGCATTTATTGATATTT
Organism: Flavobacteriaceae bacterium; assembly: GCA_002702875.1. GTDB lineage: Bacteria > Bacteroidota > Bacteroidia > Flavobacteriales > Flavobacteriaceae > TMED220. Next base: position 76,177 of record PACV01000007.1, on the reverse strand, counting down.
TAACTGTAGATGAATTGAAACATTATGCTTTTGATGCTGGAAAGTCAAAAGAGGAAATAGACAAAATTAAAGAGAAAAAAAGAATATATAGTTTTGAAGCAACTGGTGTTGTGATACCTTAGTACTGAATTTTTGTTTTGCTCTCATTAATTGTTAATCAAAAAAATTGATTAATATTATGTATGAAAAAATCACTTTTGGAACAAGCAAAGAATGTTCTTGATAATAATTTTCAACTAGGAGGTTTTACAATTCCAAGTAAAGGTCTATATCCTTTTCAATGGAAATGGGATTCAGGTTTTATATCAATTGGATATGCTCATTATGATATAGATAAAGCAAAAAAAGAAATTACTTCGATTTTAAGTGCTCAATGGAAAAACGGTTTTATCCCTCATATTGTTTTTCATAACGAAAGTGATACATATTTTCCGGGTCCTGAAGTACATATGTCACACCTTAGCCCTAATTGTCCAAAAGAAATAAAATCTTCTGGTATAACCCAACCTCCAGTATTTGGTTTTGTTTTAGAAAAAATATATGAAATAGTTGATGATAAAGACAATTTCCTTAATTTCATAAAAGAGGTAATTGACAAAGTTTATAAAAATCACTTGTACTTTTATAAAAACAGAGATATATATAACGAGGGTCTTGTTTATATATATCATAATTGGGAGTCTGGAACTGATAATTCTCCTATATGGGATGGAATTTGGGAAAAAATAGATTGTCCGGAATATCAATTTGAAAGGAAAGATACTACTCATGTAGATCCATCGCAAAGACCATCAAAAAGGGAATATGATCATTATATAAATTTAATCGAAATTGCAAAAAAGTTTAATTACGATGATAAAGCTATTGCTGAAAATTCTCCTTTTTTAGTTCAAGACCCCCTCTTTAATAGTATTTTAATTAAATCAAATGAGTCTCTAATAAATCTCTACAAAATAATTGGAAATGAAGAAAAAAAAATTGAGATACTAACTCAATTTCAAAGAAAAAGTATTGAGGGAATTAACAATAAACTTTTTGATAATAAACTAGGTTCATATGTTTACTATGATCTTAGGAATAAAGAGAAAATTTCGTTAATATCATCTTCATCATTTTCTCCTCTTTTTTGCGGAGCTCCTGACAAGTCTTTATCAAAAAAATTAATTGAAACCCTAGTTGAAAAGTTTGGGGATGAAAACAAATACCTGTGTGCTTCATTTGACACAACAAGTGATAAATTCAATCCAAAAAAATATTGGAGAGGTCCTATTTGGGTTAATCTTAACTGGATAATATATTTAGGACTTAAAAGATATAATGAAACCAAACTAGCTGAAAGAATAAAAAAAGATACTATTGATTTAGTTTCTAATTTAGGTTTTTATGAGTATTTTGAACCTTTTAAAAATAAAAAAATGAAAGGTTATGGAGGAAATAACTTTTCATGGACAGCTGCATTATGTATAGATTTAATTAATGAAAAACAATGAATTATCTTGACTATTTTATTATATTCTTTTACTTAGTAGGCTTTTTGATCATAGGATATATTTTCAAAAAAAATAAAAGTTCAAACGATTTTTTTTTAGGTGGAAGGGCTATCGGGTGGGGTCCATTATCTCTTTCTACCATGGCAACACAACTTTCTGCAATAAGCTTTATATCTGCTCCTGCATTTGTTGGATTAAAAGAAGGTGGGGGATTACAATGGCTAACTTTTGAGTTTGGTGTTCCACTTGCTATGGCTTTTCTTATGATAGCAATAGTTCCTACTCTTTACAAATCTGGAGTAGTAAGTGTTTATGAATATTTAGAAAACAGATTTGATGCTTCATCCAGGCTCTTAATTAGTATTGTATTTCAAATTAGCCGTTCAGTTGCAGCAGGTGTGATGATATACACTATGGCATTGATACTCCAATCAGCATTTAATATTGATTTTTGGATTTCTATTATTATAATAGGTCTTATTACAATGATATACTCATTTCAAGGAGGAATGAAAGCTGTCATATGGGGAGACGTAATACAGATGATTATCTTATTTATTGGAATTATTATATGTTTAATTTATGGATTAAATGAATTAGGCGGAATAGATAATTTTATAAAAAATATTGACGTAAATAGAATTAATGCAGTTGACTTTCAAAAATTTGGGTTTAATAATTCAGATAAAAATGATGAATTTGGATTTTGGCCAATGGTTATTGGTGGATTCTTTCTTTACGCCTCATATTATGGAACTGACCAGACTCAGTCCCAAAGATTACTGTCAGCAAAGGACATGGGGACAATAAAAAAACTCTTATTTGCAAATGCATTATTTAGATTTCCCATAACTCTTATATATTGCATTATGGGTCTTGTACTAGGTACATTATTTTATCAAGATGTTATTTTTCAAGAAACAATTAATACTGTTTACCAATCAAACATATCATCAATTGAAGGAAAAAAAGCTGATTTAATGGTTCCTGTTTTTATTGTAAATTATTTACCAAATGGTGTAATTGGAATATTAATTGTTGCAATTATGTCTGCTGCCATGTCATCTTTAAGTTCTGCAATCAATTCGTTATCAGCTGTAACTATGGAAGACTTTGTTAAAAGATTTAATCCTAAAATCACAAATGAAAATTATATAAAAAAATCAAGAATTTTTTCTATAATTTGGGGTTTGGCATGTTTATTTTTTGCTCTTTTAACAGGAAATATTGAAGGAACAATTATTGAGGTGATTAACAAAATTGGTTCTGTTTTTTACGGTCCAATATTAGGTGCTTTTATTTTGGCAATTATGACAAAAAATACTCACGCTCTTGGTGCAAATATTGGGATACTTCTTGGTGTAACATTTAATATATATCTATGGCTCTTTGTACCTTCAATTTTTTGGTTTTGGTGGAATGCAATTGGATGCTTTATTACTCTATTTTTTGGAATAATTATTAGCAAAATTGTCACTAGAAAAATAAATGAAGCTAAAGACGTTACTTACTTTGCAGGTAGAAAAGAAATATTGACTTTAGTCTTTTATTTTATTTTTATTGTTCTCATTAGCATTTTTCTTCCATCTTTATTTAATTAATTTATAAATTCTAGCTTCCCATGGGTTTAAATTATAACTCTTTTTTGCAAAAGTATAATTTGATATTACCAATTTATAATCTTTAATTTCATTACTATTAATCTTTACTGAACAATTACTGAAATTTAAATGAATGATAAATACATCATTTTCATCCCATCTCTTATAAGAAAAAATTTTGGTATGCATAGGGCCCAGATCTTCATATTTTCCATATACAAGAGTTGAATTTTCTTTTCTTAATTTTATTAATAATTTGTAATAATTTAGAATTGAGTCCAAATCTTTTTCTTGATTTTTAACATTGATTTTCTTGTAGTTGTCATTAACTTTTATCCATGGCTTTACTTTTGAAAAACCAGCATTTTTTTTATTATCCCATTGCATTGGAGTCCTGGCATTATCTCTACTTTGTTTTTGAATTGCCTCAAAAAATTTTTTCATGTTCTTTTTGTTATCAATCGCTTCTTTCCAAGCATTTATTGTCTCTACATCATCATAAAAACTGATATTACTATAATCAACATTTGTCATGCCAATTTCATCTCCTTGATATAATGATGGAGTCCCCCTTAATGTCATCAATAAAGTTGCTAATAATTTGGATGATTCCTCATGAAATTCATTATCATTTCCAAATCTAGAAACGATTCGAGAAAAATCATGATTACCTAAAAATATACTGTTCCACCCCCTCTTTGAAAATAATTTATCCCAATTTGAAAAAATTTTCTTGAATTTGATAAAATCAAATGGGATTGGATCATATTTTCCCTCTTTACCAAAATCCATAGTTAAATGATCAAAATGAAAAATCATATTCAGTTCGTTCTCATCCTCATTAACATAATCTAATCCGTTATTCAAATTTATTCCTGGTCCCTCACCAATAGTTACAATATCATATTTTGACAAAACCTTTTTGTTCATCTCTTTTATGTATTCATGTACTCTTGGCCCATTTGCGTAATATTTTTCCATTACATCAATAAAAATCATATTATTGGGTATATTTTTAAAATCAAGTCTTTTAGAAATTAAAGAAATTACATCCATTCTAATTCCGTCAACACCCTTTGATAACCAAAAATCAATTATTGAGTATACCTCTTTACGTACAGTAGGATTTTCCCAATTAAGGTCTGGTTGATTCTTTGTGTAAAGATGAAGAAAGTATTCTTTAGTTTGCTCATTCCACTTCCATGCGCTACCACTAAAAACAGATTTCCAATTATTAGGTTTTTTATCTTTTTCTCCGTCCTTCCATATATAGTAATCATGAAATTTACTTTTCCTACTCTTTCTTGCTTTTTTAAACCATGGATGTTTATCTGATGTATGGTTAACAACAAGATCCATTATTAATTTTAAACCCAATGAATGCATTTTTTTTAATAAAGTGTCAAAAGTATTTAAATCTCCAAAAATTTTGGAAATATCTTTATAGTCAGAAATATCATATCCATTATCTTTATTTGGTGATTTATAAAAAGGACAAATCCAAACCATATCAACACCTAATGATTTTATATAATGAAGTTTTTTAGAAATGCCATTTAGGTCCCCTATTCCGTTTCCACTCGAATCAAAGAATGATCTTGGGTATATTTGATAAATAATTCCTTCTTTCCACCATTTCATTTCACTTGATAATTAATTTTCAAAATGCCTAATGAATTAATTTCTGCTGGCATTAGCAATTTCAAGAAAATTTATATCATTATACTTAAATTTGATATCCTCAATTAATGAATTACCAAACATTTGCTTCCAATCTCTATGAAAAAATAAATCATATTTAGAAGGTGCGTTAACAAAAAATTCAACTGAGTACATATCATTTTTTTTTCCTGGCAATGATATATTTCTCGCATAATGAAAATTATCAATTAAATTAATATGAGGAAGTAAGTCTACAAATGTTTTTAATCCTGTCGACTGATTTGTAACTATTGAACTTATTTTAAGATAAGGAATGAAACCACCACCAGGTGTGCCTTCAGGAATTTTATTAGTATCCCAATTAACTCTAGCTTCAATATGAACACTTGTTTGATTTTCTAATAAATTAACTGACATTGGATAGACTTCATCTTTAACAGCACCTTCAAAAATAAAAACTATTCCTGGCTCAACTCTTTCTTCACCAATAATTAATTCTTGAGAGTATAAGTTAACCGTAACAAAGATTAATAGAATGATTTTTCTCATATCTAAACGTATATAAAAATTAATGCTTTAAATATCCATAAAAATGTTCTAGTAAAATTATAATTAAGCAACTTTTTTACTTTTTTTAAATTATTATTTTTTGAAAAAGAATTATGTATTGGAACTATAAATATAAATGTTACTAACCATATTAGAATATTAATAAACAATATTAAGGCTTCAATTTTTGTTTGACTTAAAATGAATAAAATTGCTGATGAAACTACTTCCAATATCATAATTGGACTTACTATTATAAACATTTTTTTCATATAATTTCTATGATATTTGAGAAAAAAAGCCTTATCAAAAATTTTAAATGATGGATAAACAATAAATTGTATTATTAACGAAATTCCAATCATTAATAAATTTGTTATTAAACAAATGTTTAAAATTATATCTTCATCAATCATAATAATTATTAAATTAATTATTTATTTTTTTAAGACTAAATAATAAATCAAACCTAAACCAATAATGATAAAAAGAGTTAATATAGCTATCATTTATTTTTTTTACACTTATTACTACAATATTTGACCTTTTGCCAATCCTTTTCCCACTTTTTCCTCCATTGAAAAGGTCTACCACAACTAATACAAACTTTAGTATCTAATTTTTTTTTGAATCCTTTCATTAAGAAGAATAAAATTTAATTTTATTAATTTTAGAAAAAATGAAATCAATTAAATACTAAATTAATGAAAAACTTGACCATCTTTTTTAAATTCTTTCTAAGCATATTCTTTTTAGCAAACATAATTTATTCTCAAGAAAATAACATTTTAGAAAAATTAGGTTTTGATAAAGATTCTAAATTACTAATAATACATAATGATGACATTGGAATGTCTCAATCTGTTAATAGTGCTAGTTTTGATGCATTCAATGAAGGTCACATTAATTCCGGAAGTGTAATGGTCCCTTGCCCTTGGTTTCTCGAGGTGATTGAATATTCAAAAAAAAATCCAAATCTTGATATAGGAATTCATCTTACACTTACAGCAGAATGGAAAAATTATAAATGGGGAGGAATATCATCTTCAGATAAAATTAAATCTATATTAGATGATAAAGGGCACTTTTACCCTGAAGTTTCATTTGTTAGAAAATATGCAAAGTATGAAGATGTTAAAAATGAACTTGAAGCTCAAATAAACTATTCTTTGTCAAATGGATTGATACCAACTCACCTTGACACACATATGGGAGCTGTCAGAGCAACACCAAAAACACTACAAGCATATTTGGAGGTTGGAAATAAATTTCGATTACCTGTCCAAATATCTGAAGAATATAAATCTATCCTTGATAATAAATTAATTGATTTTACCAAGATTGATAAATCCAAAATATTATTTGTAAAAAAAATATATGGTAAACAAGACGATTCGCCAATAAATTATGAAGAGTGGATGAAATTTTATAAAAATGTTTTAGATGATATAAAACCTGGCTTAAATGTTTTACTAGTTCATGTTGGATATGACAACGATGAACTTAAAGCAATTACTGTAGACCATCCTCATTGGGGATCAAAATGGAGGGAGTTAGATTTTAAAATTTTAGAAAGTGATGAATTTAAAAAAAGACTAAGAAAAAGAAATATTATATTGGTAAAATGGGGACAGATAAAAGAAGTCTTGTATGATTAATAAAAAAATAGTTATTAAAGATGACTATGGAATTGATTTTGAAATAATTGACTTAATTAGTTTCAAAAATCATTTAACTGAATATCACACTTTAAACGGTGAGGGCGATAATTCATTGCATACTGAAAACGGAAGATCGTTTACTATTACAAAAGAGTTCTACAAAATGATTCAAAACATGTAATTTTAATAATTTATAAAAAATTAAAGTTATTTTTTATTATTATAATATTTTTGGGATATCATTATTGCTTTTTCAATAAAAATCCTTTTTTAATAAAAATATTTCATCATTTAGTCAAAATACCTACATATTTTTGTGAATGACATTATAGTTGTCAGCTTACATTTTAGAGTATGTCTTAAACTCTATATAATTTTTCGTTTATTGTTTTTTTGTTTAAAAGCCCCTCCCGGGGCTTTTTAAATTATTCACCTTTTATAATATGATTTTCAATTTGGTTTTGCATACCACTCACATCCATCCAATCTGAAATTGATGCAATTTTACCATCTTCGTTAAAGCCAAACAATCCATACCACTTATTTCCTACTTCAGCTCCAGACTCTGTATGTATTGCTTTCCAAGTTCCATAAACCCTCATATTCAAGGGACTTGTTGTCGCACTATCTATTACAGAGGAAAATACTGATCCTGCCCAAAAAGCAGGTGTCTTTACATTAAATAAACTACCCTCCGATTCATAAAAAGTTATATTATCAAATTGATCAAAATATCCTAGAATTGTTTGTTTGTATTCCTCATAACCTAATGTAACATTATTATTATATTGAGGAGGACTCCATTTAAGTGTGTCAGATAAATTTGACATCAATAAATCAATATCTTCATCATTAAATGCTTTTCTGAAAATATAAAAAGTTGAAACTTGATTTTCGAAAACTTGAACATCTTTGGAAGAAGGAGCAATCTTGTTGGTTTTATAATTGTTGCAAGAAACGAAAAATATTGATAGACAAATTGTTGTTAAAAAAAATTTCATGTATCAAATAATTTATAATTTAATCTTAGCCCTTTTTAAATCTGCATTTAATTCAGTTGGATCATAAATAACATTTATGTTTACAATTTTTCCATCTACCCACTTATAACTTCCATTTACCCAATTAGTACTAACTTTTCCAGTCTTTATATTTTTTCCAGACCATTCTCCCCATAAATGTGACCAAACTTGATTATTGAATGCCTCATTATATACTGTAGTATCAATGAACATTGTCCCAAATTTGATGTCAGTGTATAATTTGTGATGAATTTTAAATCCTTGAATATACTGTTCTTTTGATAATACCTGTCCAACAACAATTATATTGGCATCATCAGATATGAAGTCTGTTAGTTCAAATTTATTGTCAATATAGTCTGTAATTAGATCCCTAACTGAATTGGAATATTTGTCCTCAGTTGTTGTAACTCCTGTAATACCTTGGGCATTTATAAACCCAAAGTTAATTACGATTAATAAAAATAAAATTTTTTTCATGTTGTTATTATATATAAGTTAATATGTTTATTATAATAACTAAGCTAATAAAATTAATTTAATATTTAACCATCTGTTGTAATTTTTATAACAGAGGCTAATTCGTCATATTTACCATCAGGAATTTCTATATGAAGACCATCACTCTCAAGATTCCAATTTAATTTATTTCTTGTTTCTAATAGCTCAACATCTTTGACTCTTACCAAGTCAGTTATGGCTTCCTTTGAAAATGATTTTAAAATTACTTTTTGATTTCCCTTTATCTCTCCTAAAAAAATAGCATAAATATCGTAGTTTTTTACTGTGTACCTTATATCTTTTGAACTGTACTCAAGTTTATGAAAAATATCTCTGTTTTTAAAATGACCTTCAGGTTGTACTGTTGGCCCCTCTCCAAATCTATACCATGCCTCTGTCCCATAAATTGATTCTCCATTCTTCTTTAACCACCTTCCCATTGATTCAAGTACTTCTATTTGATTTTTTGGAATTTCTCCATTTGCCTTTGGTGACACATTTAATAACAAAACTCCATTTTTACTTACTATGTCAATTAACATGTGCAAAACTTTACTAGCTGATTTGACCTTTAGATTTTTTGTGTAAGACCAGCTTCCATCACTAACTGTCGCATCAGTCATCCATGTCTTATTACCAATTTCATTTTTTCTTGATTGCTCTAAATCTTCAATACTTAATGATTGAGGTAAATCATGTTGTTTTCTAACAATTACTACTTCCTTATCATTTGAATTATTTAGATAATAAGCTGCAAATTTTTTTCTAAATTTTTCAGGAATTTCATCAAGAACATAATCAAACCAAATTATGTCAGGACTGTAATTATCAATTACCTCTTTTAATTTGCCAAACCATATATTTTCGTACCATTTATTTTCATCCATGTTTCCATATAAAAGCGATAATTCAGGGTCATTAGAACTTGTTGGCATATCATCTAAAAAAGGATAATGGCTCAAAGGATTTTCTTGATTAATCGTTTTACTCCTTTGTAAGTGTTTAGCATGGTGAAATGTAGCAATAAATTTCATGTCATTTTCTTCTATTGAATTTTTCAATTCCATCATAATATCCTTTTTTGGACCTTTGTCATAAACATTCCATGGGGAAACCTTGCTAGCCCACATTGAAAAACCGTCATGATGCTCAGCAACAGGTCCAGCGAACTTTGCTCCTGCATCTTTAAATAATCTTGCCCATTCAGAACTATTAAACTTTTCTGCCTTAAACATAGGGACAAAATCATGATAACCAAATTCACTTGGATGACCATAATTTTCTAAATGATATTTATATACCTTATGATCTTTTAAATGCATATTCCTAGGATACCATTCACTATTAAATTCTGGGACTGAATAAACTCCCCAATGAAAATATATTCCAAACTTAGAATCTTTAAACCATTGTGGTGACTCGTTGTGCTTAGACAATGAACTCCATTTAGCCTCATATTTTTTATTTTCAGTTTGTATATTTTGACAAGAAATTAAAGTCCCTATTAAAATGACTAATAAAATTTTAAATTTCATAATATTATTTTTAGTTTAACTATTGGGACCAAGAGGTAGGTAATCTATCCCATCTATGTTTTCTTAATTCTTTATATAAGTTTATTTCTAATTGTTCAGAATCACTTACTGAAATATTAGATTCAACATGATTTTTTTTTCTCATTCCTGGAATGACAGTACCTACATTATTGTTCATCAATATAAACTTTAACGCTACCTCTGCCATTGAAATTCCACTCGGTATTAAGGGACGAATCATATCGACTTTTTCAACACTTGAAATTAAATTTTCTGGAACGAAATATGTTGATCTCCAATCTTCTTTTGGAAATTTAGTTTCCTTTGTTATATTTCCAGTTAACGTTCCTTCATCAAATGGAACTCTGGCAATAATTCCAACATCATATTTTTTACAGCTAGGAAATAAATTATCCTCTGGTGATTGATCAAAAATATTATATATAACTTGAACAGAATCAATTAGTCCATATCTGAGTGCTTTAATTCCATTGTCGGGCTCCCACCTATTTAGACTTAAACCAAAAGCCGAAATTTTACCTGACTTTTTTAATTCTTCAATTGATTTTTTCCATTCATCAATGTCAGCCCAACTATCGTCCCAAGTATGCAATTGAATTAAATCAATATGATCTAAATTTAGATTTTTAAGAGTTTTGTCTACATAATTATTAATATGCTCAATTGGATAACAATCAAAATAGGAATATGTTTTTTTTGAGGGCCATTTAAAATTTTTGGGTGGAACTTTACTTGCTAAGTATAATTTCTTATTTGAATGTCTTTTAACTAAATTACCTAGTAATCTTTCACTGTGACCTCTACCATAAGCCCAAGCTGTATCAAAAAAATTTACACCTCCGTCAACTGCAATATCTAAAGAATTTGATGATTGTTTATCATCTGATTCTGACCATTCTCCCATTCCCCACATTCCATAACCAACTTCACTAATATTCCAATTGGTTCTTCCAAATCTGCGATATTTCATAAAAAAAATTTTTCGAATGTTTTTATGTAATTTACAAAATATTACAAATTTTGAGGAAAAATATTTTAACCTTTCTTTTATTTATTATTGAACCTTTAGTATAAGTTTTGTTGGTTTTTTTATTTCTAAGCCTAACTACAATATGTAATATTAAATTATCTTTAACTTACGTATTTTATATTCAATTACAAGTTTTAATTACCCCTACTTGGTTTATAATTTAGAAAATTTAGCTAAAAATTAAATTTATGAATAAGTTTTATAACTTACATTTTTTGGTGAAGATATCCTAAAAATTTCTGAATTTGACAATATTTTTAATTTCAATAAATTTTGATCTGTGACTGTGAAAAAAAAACCTTTACTAATTATTTTACCATTAATTGATATTTCTCCATCAATTATAAAAAAAGAATGAATCTTGTCGAGTTTTAAACTTATCTCATCATTTTTATTATCAAGATAAGAATATTGAAAGATTTCAATTCCCTCACTATCCATTTTTAATTTTGAGTTTTCATCTTTTATAATTTTGGTTTTTTTCCATTTCGAATCCAAAATTTTAAAATCCTGGCTCTTGTAATCATCATAAGAGGCTAATTTATTAAGAGATACTCTTAGATTTGGATCAAACCAAATCTGAAAAATTTCAGAATTTTCCATCAATTCCTCTGAATGAGAAATTCCATTTCCAGATCTTATAATTTGAACATCACCTTCTGATAAGGGAATCCAAGAGTTTTGCTTTGTATCAAAGTGATTTATTTTACCTTTTAATACAAAACTGCAAATTTCAAAACCTTGATGAGGGTGTAGGCCAATTGTACTTTTTTTTGAGCCTGTCCACGCATGAGCCCAATAAAATATATTTGAATAAGGTTTTAGTTTTCCTCCATCACCTGGAAAACCTATTGGTTTGTTCTCAAGTATCTCCCCATTATTAAAGTGTCCTCTTGCTTGGTCTTCAATTGTATATATTTCTAATTTCATTTTAAATTTTTAAATCAAATTTAATTTTTTTTTAAATTGGTTTGTGTTTTTAAGATTTTTAATATTATTTCTAATATACATTTCAAACACCTCGTTTGATAAATCAAATGAGATATGGGGTGCCACTGGTCACAGAGTAGTTGGTCAAATCGCTGAAAATTATTTAACTGAAAAAGCAAAAAAATCAATTAAAAATCTTTTAAATGGTAAATCACTAGCTAGCGTATCTACATTTGCTGATGATATTAAGTCTGATCCAAAATATAAAAAATTTAACCCCTGGCATTACGTAAATATTAAATCTGGAGAAAATTACGATACAAAAAACAAGAATAAAAATGGAGATGTAATAGTGGCCATATATAAATGTATTGAAATATTAAGTGACAAAAATTACAATAAAAAGGATAAAAGTTTTTATTTAAAACTACTTGTTCACTTTATTGGAGATGTTCATCAACCTTTACACGTTGGAAGAAAGGAGGACAGAGGTGGAAACGATATAAAGGTTAGATGGTTTGGAGTACAAACAAATTTACATAGAGTCTGGGATAGCCAAATAATTAATAGTCACCAAATGAGTTACACAGAATTATCAAAAGATTTACCAATCCTAGGGGAAACAGAAATTGATAGAATCAAAAAATCAAATATTTTAGATTGGGTCACGGAATCTCAAAATATAGCAGACAGTATATACAATGATGCTAAAGAAAATTCAAATTTGGGCTTTGAATATAGATACAAATATTTGAATACTGTAAAATCAAGACTCTTAATGGGAGGTCTTAGGTTAGCGCATGTTCTAAATTCAATTTTTAATTAATTTTTTTTATTTTTATTGTAATGAGTCATTTAATTAGTAAAGCTAGTTTATTATTATTTTTGTCAACTTTTATTATTCAATCGTGTACATTATCTATCCCTGACAAAGTACAAACCGAATACTCAAACTTAACTGAAGAAATAGATTTTAACTATCATATAAAACCAATTTTGTCGGATCGATGTTTTCAATGTCATGGGCCAGACTCAAAGACTAGAAAGGCAGGTCTTAGATTAGACATTGAAGAAATTGCCTTTTCTAAATTGGCAAGTGGGAAGAAAGCTTTTTCATCATCTAGTATTTATAAAAGTGAAGTTGCTCACAGAATATTAAGCAATGATCCTCTAGATCAAATGCCTCCTCCTGAATCAAAACTCAGTCTTTCAGACAATGAAAAAGCTTTGATTTTAAGATGGATTGACCAAGGTGCGAAATGGAAAGAACATTGGTCATTTATCAAACCAAAAATTCCTCAAATTCCAGAAAACATCTATGTTGATTCAAAAATTAATAATGAAATTGATTACTTTGTAAATCGAAAATTAAAAAAATTAAACTTAAAATTTTCTGAAAAGGCATCCAAAGAAAGATTGTTAAGAAGAGTATCTATGGATTTAAGAGGACTCCCTCCGTCAATAGATGAAATTGACGACTTTTTAAATGATAATAGCCCTAATGCATATGAAAAGGTAGTTGACAGATTTTTAAATTCAGTTGCTCACGCTGAAATGTTGACTCTTGACTGGCTAGACCTTTCAAGATATGCAGATTCTCATGGATTACATGCTGATGGAGCTAGAACAATGTGGCCATGGAGAGATTGGGTAATAAACTCATTTGAAAAAAATATGCCTTATGATCAATTTGTGACTTGGCAAATTGCCGGTGATTTATTTCAAAATCCTACTCGAGAACAAAAATTAGCAACAGCTTTTAATAGAAATTCTCCTATGACTGCTGAGGGAGGTGCAATAGATGAGGAGTGGAGACTTCATTATGTATTTGACAGAACAGAAACCCTCAGTACTGCTTTTTTAGGATTAACTGTTGCTTGTGCAAAATGTCACGATCATAAATTTGATCCAATTTCACAAAGGGATTATTATCAACTTGCATCCTTTTTTAATAATATTAAAGAATTAGGGATGACAGGAGATGACGGAGATTTTGGCCCCCTTTTACCCATGCCAAGTAAGGAGAAAGAAAATGAAATTAGTCAAATTAAAACCAAAATAGACGATAAAGAAAAAGAAATTAATATTCAAAAAAATGAATTACGAGAATTCTATAGTTATGTAGAAAATCTTAAAAACAAAAATTCCAGTGAGAAAAATATTATAAAAAATTTAAAATCAAATTATTTAATTGGACACTACCCACTAGACAAAATAAAAAAATCTAATAATTCTAATAATAAAAAAATATTTATAGTTGATAACAACTTTTATGCTAAATCACAATCAAAAGCTGAAGTTGTAGATGGAATAAAAGATAAGGCTTTAAAATTTTCAACTGACATTGATTATTTGAATCTTGAAAAAGTTCCAAATTTTGAGACTAATGATTCTTTTTCAGGTTCTTTTTGGATAAATACTGATGATATGAATCCTGAAAAAACACAACATGTTCTTGGAACAAGTGGGCAAAAAAATGATTTTTGGAGAGGTTGGGATATATATCTAGATAATGAAAACTATATTAACATGAGGCTAATTAATGTCCTTCCAACTAATTTGATTCATGTTAAATCTAGTAACGTAATTGAAAAAGATACCTGGAATCACATAACATTTTCATATAATGGATCAGCTAAATCAAGTGGTATAAGAATTTTTATAAATGGAAAAGAAGCTAATCTTGATGTAAAAATGGATAATTTATATAAATCTATACACCCTATTCCTGTTGGAAAAAAATCTCAGACCGGATTTCCTTTAAATGTAAGAAAAAAGGATATCAGACCTCTTCGAGTTGGAAGATCAGGGATGTACCATTCAGGTGACAAAGGTTTATTTTCAGGAAAAATAGATGATATATATCTTTTCTCTAAAGACATGACAAACTTAGAATCATTAAGTCTTTTTAATTCATATGATATCTCTAAAAGAAATGTAAATGAAACTGTAATAAAAAATCATTGGATAGAATCTGACTACAAAATATTAAGAAATAAAGCTAAACTTTCAACTTTAAGAAAAAATTGGCTAAAAATAATGGAGCCAGTAATTGAAGTAATGGTAATGGAGGAAATGAAAAAACCGAGAGACAATTATCTTTTAAATAGAGGAAGTTATTTGGAACCTTCACATAAAGTTGGAACAGATGTTCCTGAGAATTTACCAAAAATGGATTCATCTTTACCCAAAAACAGACTTGGATTGGCAAAATGGTTATTTTCAAATGAAAACCCTTTAACATCTAGAGTTACAGTTAATAGATATTGGCAAATGATTTTTGGTTTTGGTCTTGTAAGAACACCAGAGGATTTTGGTGTTCAAGGAATGTTGCCTAGTCATCCTGAACTTTTAGATTGGTTGTCAATTTATCTAATTAATAACAATTGGAATATAAAAAAATTAATCAAACTAATGGTGATGTCTCATGTATATCAACAAAAATCAAATAGTAATGATAAACTAAATGAAATTGATCCAAATAACTTTTTCCTTGCCAGAAGTAATTCATATAAACTACCTGCAGAAATTATTAGGGATAATGCACTTGCCTCTAGCGGTTTATTAGTCAAAAAAGTTGGTGGTCCTAGCGTTAAACCGTATCAGCCTGATGGATTATGGTTAGAAAAAAATAGTTTTTCAGCTGACTTGTATAACTACAAAAAAAATTCTGGAGATAGTCTATACAGAAGAGGAATGTATACATTCATAAAAAGAACTTCCCCTCCACCTTCAATGATTGCACTTGATGGAACATCTAGAGAAGTCTGCACAGTTAGAAGAGAAAAGACTAATACTCCACTTCAGGCTTTGGTACTAATGAATGACCCTCAATTTTTTGAGGCATCTAGGATTTTGGCTGAAAGAATCCAAAAAGAAGGAGGAGAAAATTACTTGGATCAAATTAAATATGGTTTTAGGCTTGCAATTTCCAGAAACCCCAAGGATGAGGAACTAAAACTTTTAAAAGAGCTATACGAATCACAACTTAAATTCTACAAATCAAATCCAAAAATGACAAATCAAATACTTAAAGTTGGAGATAAAAAATTTGACAGATCACTAAACAAATACAGAACTGCTGCTTTAACCATGGTCTCAAACACTATTTTGAATCATGACGAAACCTATTTAAAAAGATAATATGAATTGTAATAATCACAAACATAATTATAAATTTTCTAGAAGAGATTTTCTTACTAAAACGTCACTAGGAATGGGTGCATTAACTGTTGGATCATTAATTAGTCCATCAAGTTTATACTCTCAAAGTAATTATATTAATAACAGATTACCTCATTTTCCTGCTAAAGCCAAAAGAGTTATTTATCTTTTGCAAAGTGGTGCTCCGTCTCAACTAGATCTTTTTGACTACAAACCCTTACTAAATAAATTAAATGGAACGGAGCTTCCTGACAGTGTTAGAGGTGGCCAACGACTAACTGGAATGAGTTCAGGTCAATCAAGTTTTCCATTAGCTGGATCAATATTTAAATTTAAAAAGTTTGGAAAAAGTGGAGCTTGGATGAGTGAACTGATGCCCTATACATCTCAAATTGTCGATGATTTGTGTTTTATAAAGTCAATGTACACTGAGGCAATAAACCATGATCCTGCTGTTACTTTTCTTCAAACAGGATCCGAACTTCCAGGGAGACCTTCAATTGGTTCATGGATAAGTTATGGATTAGGAAGTGACAATAAAAACTTACCAGAATTTGTTGTACTGGTAACAAAAGATAAATTTGGTCAACCACTTTATTCTCGTTTATGGGGAAATGGTTTTTTACCATCAAAACACCAAGGTGTTCAGTTTAGATCTGGAAAAAATCCTGTTCTTTACTTAGATAATCCACCTGGTGTTACAGCAGATATAAGAAAGGAACAACTCGAATATTTAAAAAAATTAGAAAAAATAAATCATAGAGATGTTGGAGATCCAGAAATACTATCAAGAATGTCTCAATATGAAATGGCCTTTAGAATGCAATCATCAGTCCCTGAGGTTATGGATGTATCCAAAGAACCTGAATATATTTATGATCTATATGGTAAAGAGAGTAGAAACCCCGGAAGCTTTGCAGCAAACTGTTTACTTGCCAGAAAATTAATTGAAAAAGATGTAAAGTTTGTTCAATTATACCATCAAGGTTGGGACCAACATGGGGACCTACCTAATGCAATTAAAGTTCAGTGTAAAGATACTGATCAACCAACAGCAGGTTTAATTAAAGACTTAAAACAAAGAGGTCTATTAGATGAAACTCTTGTTATATGGGGAGGTGAATTCGGAAGGGGGTCCTATTCACAAGGTACTTTAACTAAAACTAATTACGGAAGAGATCATCACCCTAAATGCTTTACAATATTTATGGCAGGGGCTGGAATTAAAAAGGGTATAACAATAGGATCAACGGACGATTTTGGGTATAATATAAAGGAACGTCCAGTTCATGTACACGATTTTCAAGCTACTTTGATGCATCTTTTAGGTATTGATCATGAAAGACTAACATTTAAACATCAAGGAAGACGTTACAGATTAACAGATGTACATGGTGAGATAGTTAAAGAAATTTTATCATAAAAAAATGAAAAAAAATTCAAGACGAAGTTTTTTAAAAAAATCAACTCTAGCTGGATTATCAGTTGGTTTAAGTAAAAGCGTTTTTGCAATAAAAAAAAATTTAAAAATGGATAATTTGGTTGTTGGTCATGGAAATTTTAAATATGTAATTGATAAAAACTGGGGAATACAAAATTTCAAAAAATTTCCTATTGATCATTGTCATGAGATGGTGATTGATAAAAAAAATAGAATTTTAATGACAACTACTCATCCAAAAAATAATATTTTAATTTTTGACAGATCAGGTAAAATAGAAGATTCCTGGTCAATTAATTATAACGGAGCGCATGGTCTTTCAATTTTAAATGAAGGTGATGACGAGTTTTTATTTATAACTGACCCTGAAAATCACAAGGTGTGTAAAACTACAATTAATGGAAAAAAAATCTTTGAATTAAATTATCCTAAAGAAATCAAAGATTATAATTCTGAAAAAGATTTTAAACCTACTGAAACTTGTATTGCTCCAAACGGTGATATATATGTCGCAGATGGTTATGGTAAAGATTTTATTATTCGTTATGATTCAAATGGAAATTATATAGGACATTTTGGAGGAAAAGGAGATAAAAATGAAAATTTTGATTGTTGCCATGGTATAACAATTGATACCAGAGATAAAAAAAATATTTCACTTTTAATCACCTCAAGATCAAAAAATGAATTTAAAAGATTTACATTAGATGGTATTTATAAAGAAACAATATCCTTGCCAGGTTGTTGGATTTGTAGACCTGTTATAAAAGATGGTAATTTATTTTTCGCTGTTATTGTAACTAAGAGTTGGGATAAATATGATGGTATGTTAGCAGTATTAGATAGAAATAATAAAGTTGTATCATTACCTGGAGGAAATAAACCAGAGTATTCAAATAATCTATTAACTCCTCCTATTTCAGATAAAAAATCATTTTTAAATCCACATGACGTTTGTGTTGACGAAGATGAAAATATATATGTACCTCAATGGAACTCAAAAAAAACTTATCCATTAAAATTAACTAGAGTTTAAATTATGTTTTCTATTGAAATATCAACTTTTTTGGGAAGATTTCATCCACTTATAGTTCATTTTCCAATTGGTTTTATTTTTCTAGGAATTCTCATTGAAACCTACACTAATATTATAAAACTAAGAATTCACAGA
This sequence comes from Flavobacteriaceae bacterium, assembly GCA_002702875.1. Lineage (GTDB taxonomy): Bacteria > Bacteroidota > Bacteroidia > Flavobacteriales > Flavobacteriaceae > TMED220. The sequence continues at coordinate 57,399 of PACV01000007.1, read as the reverse complement.
AAAGTAATTGCATTTTGCTGGATGATGGGGCTTATTACTTCAATTTTTGCTGTTATTTTTGGTTGGCTATTAACATTAAATGGTTATTATATTGAAAATCAGATTTCATTACACAAGTGGAGTGGAGTTTTCTTACTTTTTCTAACTTTCATTGGGTGGTTAATTAAATCAAATATTTTAAATCTATTTAAAAAACAGGATTTTTTTATCAATTTTCTTGTGATATTAACTCTTGTGATAGTAGGTCATCAAGGAGCAAATATAACTCATGGTAAAAATTATTTATATGAGTATTTACCAAGTAACATCAATAATTTTTTTCAGGAGAAAAAAAATGTAAAATACTATGAAAATTCAGAAATTGATTCGATTAAAATTTTCACTGATTTAATTTTACCTGTTTTTGAAAATAAATGCATTGACTGTCATAATCAAAATATAAAGTCGGGTGGATTAAATATGCTTACAATAAAAGATATTAAAAATGGAGGTCTATCGGGAAAATCAATTATAGCAGGTAACTCCAGTAAAAGTTTGATTTTTCAAAGAGCCACCCTCTCTCAAGACAATAAAAAATTTATGCCCCCAACTGGGATACCATTAACTTATGATGAAATTAATCTAATAAAGTGGTGGATTGATAAATATTTAAATTCTGACTTGAAACTATCTGAACTTAAATTGTCAGGTGAAGAAAAATCACTTCTTGAAAAGCTTTACAAGATTAATATGAATCCAAAGCCGTATTATGAAAAATTAAAAGATTTACCAAAAATCAATATAGATGAATTAGAAGTACTAGAAAAAAGTGAATTTAAATGGAATTTCATTTCTGACAATTATGAATTACTTGAAATAAAATTTACTGGTAAAAAGATTGATGATGAAAAAATTTTAAAACTTAAAAAATTCAGTAATCATATAGTATCTCTTTCCATGACTAATTGTAAACTAACAAACGACAATCTTCAGAAAATATCTGATTTATACAATCTTGTTAATTTAGATATTAATAATAATAGTAATATATCTGATGATGGAATCAAGTTTCTTAAAAATCTTGAAAACTTGGAAAAAATTAATTTATATGGTACAAATGTTTCAAATTTAATTTTTGAAAATCTTGTCGAATTTAAGAAACTAAAAAAAATTTATTTATGGAAAACCAATGTTACAAAAAATGAAGTAGATAAGTTCAATTTGGAAAATTCAGATAAACAAATATTTTTGGGAATTTGAATACTAATTTTAAATAAAGTTATCGACATTTTTGTAAGCAGATATTAAGAGTTCTTCACCTTCTTTTCCTCTTTTCGAATTACCATGTTCCATGCCTAAAATCCCATTAAATCCCCTACTGTGAATATATTTAAAAATATTTCTATAATTAATTTCCCCAGAATTAGGTTCTTTTCTTCCTGGATTATCTCCAATTTGAAAGTACCCAATCTCATCCCAACATTTTTCAATGTTAGGAATTAAATTTCCTTCCTGAATTTGTTGGTGATATATATCAAATAAAATTTTACATGAAGGAGAATTAACTGTCTTACAAATTTCATAAGCTTGGGGGCTTTTAGTTAAAAAAAGACCTGGATGATCTCTAAAATTTAATGGTTCTAAAACCATTACTAGACCATGAGGTTCTAAAATCCCAGAGGCTTTTTTCAATACTTCAACAACATTTGATGTTTGGTAAGCAACATTTTGCCTTAAGTCCAAATGCCCAGGGACAACTGTAATCCATTTAGCATTTACTATTTTTGCAACATCAACTGCTTTTTGAATATAATTCAAAAATTCATCAATATATTTTTTTTTACCAGTAGTTAAAGTAGGTTTATTCCAATAAATCTGATGAGCTACAAAAACCCCCATTTTTATATCTCTTTTTTGCATAGTAATAGACATCTTCTTTTGAAGGGAGACATCTCTATTTCTCATATCATTATCTTCAAAAGCTTTAAAACCAATGTCTGCCATAAAATTTAACTGATCAATTGGGTCATTTCCAACATGATGTTTAAACATTCCTAAGTGAGGGGCATAATTAAGATTAAAATTATGTTTTTTAATAATTTTCCTGTTATGGGAAATAGGGGTTGCATAAGACATTAAGCCTATACTTGACAATCCAATTAGTGAATTAAAATCTCTTCTTTGCATCTATATAAATTTAGTTTTCCCAGGGGTAGGGATTTCATAATATCCATTTGAATCAGGAAGAGTTGGAGGAGTTGAATCCCAATTCATATTCTCTGGAACTAACTTTTGCTTAGACTTCATAACTTGGTCAAATGTTAATTTTTTTCCAGTATAAGTAGCCATTCTACCTAAAATAGCAGCCAATGTACTTTTAGCTCCATTTTCAGTATCTGATATTACACCACCACTTCTAATTGAAGAAAATAATTTATCATGTTCTACCTGATATGGGTTTGGGTCCATTCTTCTTGGATATTTAAAATTAATATTTCCATCCAAGTCTTTGATAATTCCTCTTCCAATTTCCAATGATCCCTTAGTCCCTTGAAAAGCTTCGTCAACCCTATTCATACACCCTCTGATATGTCTACATTGACTTGAAATTACAGCTCCGCTTGGGTATGTAAATTCGACAAAATGATGATCATAAATTTCACCATGTTCTTTTCCATTTCTAACTTGTCTACCACCCATACCTTGTGCTGAAACAGGATATTCGCCAATAAACCAATTAGCTACATCAATGTTGTGAATATGTTGCTCAAGAATATGATCTCCGCAAAGCCAATTAAAATAATACCAATTTCTCATTTGATATTCTAATTCAGTTTGATTTGGTTTTCTTTTGTTAGTCCAAACACCTCCATCGTTCCAATAAACTTGACCCCCAATGATTTTTCCAATTTTTCCACTATCAACAAGTTTCTTAAACTCTAAATATTTAGTTTGGTAATGCCTTTGTAAACCAACAACCACGTTTAGTTTTTTTTGTTTAGCCACTTTTGCGGACTCCAAAACTTTTCTAACACCGGCTGGATCTGTAGCTAGCGGTTTTTCCATAAAAACATGTTTGTTGTTTTTTATAGCATATTCAAAATGATAGGGTCTGAAACCTGGTGGAGTAGCAAGAATTACAACGTCTGATTTATCGATGGCTTTTTTGTATGCATCAAAGCCTACAAATTTATTTTTTTCTTTTACATTTATGTTTTTTTGACCTTCGAAACTGTCGATAATTCCCTTTAAACTTTTGTCAATTCTGTCTCTAAAAGCGTCTGCCATAGAAACTAACTCAACATTTTTATCAGCTTTCAAAGCTTGAACAGCTGCACCTGAACCTCTACCTCCACAACCAATAACAGAGATTTTTAGTTTTTTTTCGGAGGATGAATTAACCATAGCTTCTGAAAAAAAAGGATTGGCTAGAACAACACCAGTTGCAAGAGCAGATTTTTTTACAAATGATCTTCGTGAATTTTTTCTTAAATTTTTCATTTTGTTTTTCGTTTTTTACATATTAGCTTCATAGTACTCACAATTTTTATATGAGAAACTTAAAAGCATATATCTAAATTTAAATAATTTCTAGTTAATAACCCCAATATTTTTTTTGTAATTTTTCAGATGGAGTATTTAATGGTCTAATAACTCTAAATCCCAAAAATTGAGCATCTGTATGCCACCATAGACTTTTTGGAATTTGAGGATCTTGCCTTTTCCATTGTTTTGAAGAACCCCTTCTTGACGCACTTCTAAGTCTTTTTTGATTGTCCATCCATGAACCACCTTTTACAACTCTGGGATAAACTTTGATAGGTTCAACAAATGGATTTTCTGTTAGTTTATCCTTTCTTTGTCGATAAGATATTGGACTATACTGATCTAATGTCCATTCTGCTACATTTCCGTGCATATCGTGAATACCCCAATCATTGGGGTTTTTTGTACCAACTTTTTGGTATTTGTCTTCACTATTTTCATCATACCAGGCATAATCTTTTAGTTTTGAAATGTCGTCTCCAAAGTTAAAGGCAGAATCACTTCCAGCCCTACAAGCATATTCCCACTCAGCCTCAGTTGGTAATCTATAAAAATTTCCCGTCATTGCTGATAGCCATTCACAAAATTTTGAAGCGGCAAGTTGAGTCATACTTATTGCTGGAAAATCGTCGACACCCATTCCAAAACTCATTTCTACATAAGGTGTTGTAGCTCCGGTTACAGCATCCACATCAATTGAAACCTCGTCGGAATTACTTTTACTCCTTTGATATTGATCTATCTCTCTAGATACAAATAAATTATATAAATTCCATGTAATTTCAAATTTTCCAATCCAAAATGCATCGATTTTAACCTCATGTTTCGGCCCCTCATCTCCAAAATGCCCGATTTCGCTTTTTTCGCTTCCCATCATAAAATTACCACCTTTTATAAAGATCATTGGTAATTTTTCTTTTGTATTTGGAATATATTCTATGTAATCATTTTGACCAATGGCAATGTATGAAATCAGGAAAAAATTAAACAAAAATCTAACTCCCATTTGTGAAAATCATTTAAGAACAATTACTGAAATTGTATGTATTGAATCAATTTTTAAAACATTCACACAATTAAATAATCACTTTAAATCAAATCTATCAAGGTTCATAACTTTATTCCAGGCACTAACAAAATCAATAACAAATTTTTCTTGATTGTCATCTTGAGCGTAAACTTCAGAATAAGATCTCAAAATTGAGTTAGATCCAAAAACCAAATCTACAGAAGAAGCAGTCCACTTAATTACTCCTGTATTTCTGTCAACAATATTGTACTTGTTTTCACCTTCTATCTCCCATTTATTGTTCATGTCCATAAGATTTACGAAGAAATCATTAGTTAAAACACCAACTCTGTCAGTCAATATTCCATCTTGATTTCCTAAATGATTAGCACCTAAAACACGCATTCCTCCAACTAGAACAGTCATCTCATGAGCAGTTAAACCCAAAAGTTGAGATTTATCTACTAACATTTCCTCATTATTAGATTTGTATTCATCCTTGACCCAGTTCCTGAAAGGATCAGACATTGGTTCTAAATTAGAAAAAGAATTAATATCAGTCATTTCTTGAGTAGCATCTCCTCTTCCACTAAAAAATGGGATATTTATATCAAATCCAGCATTTTTTGCAGCTTCTTCCACTGCCAAATTTCCAGCTAAAACGATAACGTCTGCTACACTAACATCATTTTTATTTGCTATGTGTTCAAGAACAGATAATGTTTTTGATAACCTACTAGGTTCATTAGCTTCCCAATCTTTTTGAGGGAACAATCTAATTCTAGAACCATTTGCACCACCTCTAAGGTCAGAATTCCTAAAAGTTCTAGCGCTATCCCAAGCCAAAGAGACTCTATCTGGAATAGATAAATTTAAATCTTTAATTTGTTCTCTAACTGTATTTACATCATAATTTGAATTTCCTTTTGGAATAGGATCTTGCCAAATCAAATCCTCAGTTGGAAAATTAGGTCCAATGTACCTGGACTTAGGACCCATATCTCTATGAGTTAATTTAAACCATGCCCTTGCAAAAGTGTCAGAAAAATATTCCTGATCTTCTTTAAATTTAAGAGATATTTCTTTGTAAATAGAATCTTCACGCATGGCCATATCAGCATCTGTCATAATAGGATTTTTTCTAATTGACGGATCAGTTGCATCTATTGGTCTATCTTCTTCATTTATTTCAATTGGCTCCCATTGCCAAGCTCCTGCAGGACTTTTTTTCAACTCCCACTCATGATCAAATAACATTTTAAAATATCCATTATCCCATTGTGTTGGATTTGTTGTCCAAGCTCCTTCAATTCCACTTGTTACAGCATCTTTTCCTACTCCAGATCCAGATGAATTTAACCAACCAAAACCTTGATTATGAATCCCGGCAGCTTCAGGCTCAGGACCTAAATCAACTTTAACATTTCCATGAGCTTTACCCACAGTATGTCCACCAGCAGTTAATGCAACTGTCTCTTCATCATTCATAGCCATTCTAGCAAAAGTTTCACGAATGTGAAGCGCAGTTTTTAAAGGGTCGGGGCTTCCGTTTACACCCTCAGGGTTTACATAAATTAGTCCCATATGTGTAGCTGCTAAAGGATGCTCCATCGTTGAAGGCTTTTCTAAATTAGAATATCGCTCCTCACTTGGTCTCATGAACTCCTTTTCAGGTCCCCAATAAATATCTTTTTCAGGATGCCATATGTCAGGTCTTCCATATGAGAAACCAAATGTCTTTAACCCCATACTCTCATATGCTATATTACCTGCTAAAATAAACAAGTCAGCCCAGCTAATTTTGTTACCATATTTTTTCTTGATTGGCCACAATAATCTTCTTGCTTTATCTAAGCTTGTATTATCTGGCCAGGAATTTAAAGGAGCAAATCTTAAATTACCAGTACCTGCTCCACCTCTTCCATCTGAAGTTCGGTATGTACCAGCAGCATGCCATGCCATTCTAATCATCAATCCACCATAATGACCCCAATCAGCAGGCCACCAATCCTGTGAATCAGTCATCAAATCATGCATATCATTTTCTAATGAAGTGTAATTTAATTTTTTTACTGTTTCCCTGTAATCAAATTTATTACTGTAAGGATTTGTTTTCAAATCATGTTGATGAAGAATATCTAGATTTAAAGATTTTGGCCACCACTTATTTATTGATGTTTCATATATCGAACTCGCTCCGTGCATTACAGGACATTTGCCTGACTTCAAATTTTCCATAAGTATTTTTTTTTAATATTAAATTATTTCTAAATATAATGTAAATAAAAAAATTTTAAAACAAATTTTTATTGATAATTATAAATTCATTCAAAAGAATCTAACTCTATTAATATCTCGTTCTTTCTGTTGAAAATTTTGTATGGACTATTGTAAACCAAAACTTTACTTTTTCCATTATGTTTTATTTTATTTTCCTGCAGCTTTGAAATTAATTTTTCTGAATAATAAATTTCTTTTTGCTTATTAGTATAACCACCATAACTAATTGTAGCACAAATAATTTTTTTTTCAAGATATACATCGATATTTTCTTTTAAAGCTTTTGGAGAATTTATCTCATTAAATTTTTTTGGTAAAACAAATTCCATGATATAATTCTCATTTTCTTTGTTCATATATACCGGTGAAGTCATAGATATTTTCGTACCGCTCTCATTATCGCCAGAAATATATTTAAACAGCTTACCAAATCCATTATTACTTTTAGAAGTTGATTTGACTTTCATTACAGGTGGATACTCTCGAATTTCAATATTGTCGATTAATTTTAAAACCTTATATTGTTGAGTCTCAGTTTGTGCCATTACGTAGAGGGAGAAAAAAATAAATATTATATTAATTTTTTTCATAAAATTGAAAATAAGTTTAACTAAGTAGTTGGCCTACTAGGGCTCGAACCTAGACTCTTCTGAACCAAAATCAGACGTGTTACCAGTTACACCATAGGCCATAATCTGCAAATTTAATATAAAGTGTACGGTTATCAAATGTTTTTTAATTTTTTAAATTTTTTGTTTAATTTATAAAAAAACAAAACTATAGATTTATAATTATTAAATTCGTTTTTATAAAATTAAGACAATTATAATTTGGATTACAAAAAATTAAATTTATTTCTTGGATGGGTACATTTTTTAATAGCTCTTATTACTTTTTCCTTAACTGTTGAGCCCACTGCTAGTTTCTGGGATGCAGGAGAGTATATAGCTACATCTGCAAAATTGCAAGTTGGTCACCCACCAGGTGCTCCATTTTATCAAATGATGGGTGCTTTTTTTTCTATGTTTTCTCCAGGAAGTGAATATGTAGCATTAGCCGTTAATTTAATGTCAGTTTTTTCTAGCTCCTTTACTATTCTTTTTCTTTTTTGGTCTATTACTATGCTTTTAAAAAAACTTCCCTCTTTTAAAAAATTAGATAATTTTCACGAATATTTAGTTTTTTTTGGAAGTGCAAGTATAGGATCTTTGGCTTTTTGTTTCTCTGATAGTTTTTGGTTTAATGCTGTTGAAGCCGAGGTTTATGCAATGGCAACTTTAATTTTATCTGTATTGTTTTGGCTTGGACTTAAATGGGAGAGTGAGATGAATACTCCCTATGGTGACAAATGGCTGTTATTAATTTCATTTATAATTGGACTATCATTTGGTGTTCATTTTATGGGATTATTGACTATTCCTGCTCTTGGTATGCTGTATTACTTTAAAAACGTAAAAAAAATTACTATTAAGAATTTTATAGCTGCAAATATTATTTCTGTTGCAATACTTTTATTTATTTTTAAATTATTACTACCCTCTACTCTTGCATTTTTTGGCAGAGCAGAAGTTTACTTTGTAAATAGTCTGAACTTGCCTTTTAATAGTGGTACAATTTTTTGTGGGTTGGTCTTAATCATTTTCTTTGTTTATGCTATTAACCTAACCAAAAAATATAATTTAATAAATTTAAATACAGGTATTCTTTGCATCCTATTTGTTTTAATTGGTTTTTCATCATGGTTAATGATTCCAATTAGATCAAACGCAAACACAGTTATAAATGAAAATTCTCCTACTGACGCAAGGCAACTTTTAGCTTATTACAATTTAGAACAATACCCAGATACATATCTTTTTTATGGACCCATGTTTTCAGATATGTATGCTGGTCAAGACAGTAAAGAGCCATATATTGATGATAAACCTAAATATGAAAGGGATCTAAAAAGAAATAAGTATGTTATAGTTAATCATTGGGAAAAATCGAAAATTAATTCTAATAGCAATCACAGAGGACTTCTTCCAAGACTTTGGAGTAGTGAGCATGCAGCTAACTATATGAATTTCACTGGACCTTTAGATTTTGAAATTGATCCAAATTATAAAAGTAGTAGTGCACTTAAAGCAAGAGTTGACGAATTTAAATTGAGAATTGAACAAGAGGAAGTTGATGGATCGGATTATGATAATTTTTTTAAAACGCTTGGACCTTATTTAAAAATAGAAAAACCATCATTTTTAAGTAACCTTTATTTTTTGTTTAATTATCAATTTGGATATATGTATTGGCGATATTTGATGTGGAATTTTACAGGAAGGCAAAATGATTTCCAGGGCAAGTTTGATATTTTAAATGGAAATTGGTTAAGTGGTATAAAGTTTATTGATGAAATTCGTTTAGGAAATCAAGACAACATAACTCAAGATGCAAAAAATAATAAGGCCAGAAATACCTATTTTTTTATCCCTTTTATTTTTGGATTGATTGGACTTTATTTTTTATACAAAAATGACAAAACAAAATCCTGGGTTTTAATGATTTTTTTCCTTTTTACAGGTCTCGCTTTAAAAGTATACCTTAATGAAAGACCATTTGAACCAAGGGAGAGAGATTATGCACTTGTTGGATCATTTTATGTTTTTTCGATATGGATTGGAATGGGTGTTTTTGGATTTTTACAAAAAATAAAAAAATTAATTGACCGTAAATTTTTAAATTATTTCTTTATAATCTTACTCTTTTTATCAATTCCTTTTTTAATGGCTTATCAGAATTGGGATGACCATGACCGCTCAGGAAGATATACTGCTCAATCCATGGCTAAATCATATTTAACTTCAATTCAGAAAGATTCAGGTGCAATGATTTTTACCATAGGTGACAATGATACTTTTGCACTATGGTATGCTCAAGAAATAGAAGGATTTAGAACTGATGTTAAAACAATAAATACTAGTCTTTTAGCTACAGATTGGTACATTGACCAACTAAAACGAAAAACATATGAAAGTGATCCAATTCCCTCTCAGTTAACTCATGATCTATACGCCTATGGAATTAGAGATTATATTAGATATGAACCAATAATTGATTCTGTTAGATGGGATGTTAAAGACTTTATCAATTGGGTTGGAAGCGATAATCCTAAAACAAAATATAAAAATCTTATAATTCAATCTGGAGGTGATCCAAATGATTATCCAAAAAATACTCAAGAAATGGTATTTTATCCAACTAACAAAATACGTCTTAAAGTTAACAAGTCAAATGTAATATCAAGTGGGCTGGTTAAACAAAATGACATTGATAAAATTGTTGATTTTATTGATTTTGATTTACCGCAGAGTGGTATCACAAAAAATCAAATGATGATGCTTGATATTATTGCTAATAATAATTGGGAAAGACCCATATACTTTACCGGTGGTAGTTATGCAGATTCTGAATATATTTGGATGAAAGACTATCTTCAACTTGAGGGACTTGTTTATAAACTTGTTCCAATAAAAACTGATAGAAATAAAAACAACCCATACATAATGGGTAGGATTGACTCTGATTTGATGTATGATATTGTCAAAAAATGGGAATGGGGAAATTCCGAAAGTGGATCAATTTATCATGATCCTGAAACTAGAAAGAACAGTATATCATACAGAAGTAATTTAGCCAGGCTTGCTGAGAAGTTAATTGATGAAAATAAATTAGAGAAAGCTTCTGAAATTATTGATCTTGCTTTTGAAAAAATGCCAATTGATTATTTTGGCTTTTACAGTTTAATACCCCCATTCATAGAGGGTTATTACAGATTAAACAATGTTGAAAAATCAAGAGAAATATTCAATAAAATTAGCTTGAAATATCAAGATAAATTAAATTATTTTTATAGTCTTAGTCCATCGTTTCAATTTCCAATTGCTGAAGAAATTTTAACTGAAATCGAAAGATATAGAGCTCTAGTAGAAATTATACTTGATAATAGAGATTATGACTTTTTAGAGGGTAAAATTGATGACTTTATTCAAATCACTGAAAAATTTATTTATCTATATGGAGAATATGAATACTATAAACTTCTTGATGAATTTGTGGAAGGATACTATCTCTCTGGAAGTAACAATAAGGCAAGAAATCTTTGTATGAAAATTTTAAATCAATATAAAGAAAGATTTGATCTTTATAATAGTCTATCTGATGAAAACCAAAAAATATTAACAGATAGAATAAGTGAAGAAGTAAATAGCTACAGAAAACTGGTTTTGTATTCTAGTATCTATGATGATAGTAGTTTTACTGATACAATCGAAAAAGAACTATTTAATTCAATAAAAAACCTATCGGAGTTTAAAAAAATAATTTCAGATATAGATAATTAGTTTAAGTTCTCATTCATTAATCCAATAAGTGTATTTGCGTCTTGTTGCCCACTTTGTCTCCAAACCATTTCACCATTTTTGTAAATTATTAATGTTGGTAAAACTCTAATTCTAAGTGCTTGAGAAATTTCATTATTTTTATTTATATCAATTTTTATTACTTTTCCTTTATCACCAAGTGCTGCAGCCACATCTTTTAGTATTGGACTTAAATCCATAAAATTGTCTTCAATACTGTTTAAATCATAAAAGACTAACAATAAAGGAATTTTTTCATCAATTAATTGGCCGAACTTTGACACAGATAAAAATTATAAATTTTACAAATTTACATTTTTTTAATCTTTTATGACCTGCTTCTCAGTGTTATAACAGAAATTTCTGGATATATTCCTAACCTTCCTGGATAAGCCAAATAACCAAATCCTCTGTTTACATTTAAAATTTTTTTGTCCTTCTTATAAATTCCAGCCCACTGTTTGTATCTCCATTTAACGGGACTCCATTTAATTAATCCCGGGATTTCAATTCCAAATTGCATTCCATGAGTGTGTCCTGATAATGTCAATTGAAATCTACTTTTATGGTTAAGAACTTTTTCTTCCCAGTGTGACGGATCATGGGTCATTAGAATTTTAAAATCATCCTTATTTATTTTTGAAATCATCTTATCAAGATCACCTTCTTTTTTAAAACCCCTTCCCCAATTTTCTGATCCAAGAATGGCTATTTTTTCCTCATTTTTTTCCAAATAAATTGATTCATTCATTAATAATTTAAACCCCATATTTTCTTGGTAATCCATAAATTTTTTAAAATCATTGATTTTTTCGTCCTTAGATTTCCAATCATAATAATCACCATAATCATGATTTCCTAGAATAGAAAATTTTCCAAGAGGAGCTTCCATTAATTTAAAAATATCTTTCCATTTTTCTAGCTCGTTCGATTTATTATTTACTAAATCCCCGGTGAATAAAATAACATCTGATTTTTGTTGGTTTATTAGATCAATACCATATTTCACCTTTTCAATATTATCCAAACTTCCAGAATGAATGTCTGATATATGAGTAATTTTAAACCCATCAAAACTTTTTGGTAAATCATCAAAATCCATTTCATATTTAAATACTCTGTAATTATATTTACCATAAATCATTCCAAAAATTAAACCAACAAATGGTATAGATCCAGAAATAAGGGCAATTTGAGAGACAAATTTTCTCCTGTTTGGAATGATATTCTCACTTTTATTTACTGAACTAGAAATAAATGAAATTAACCTAAAAAAATCCTCAACTATAAGAACAGATATTACAACTAATTGAAAACAAAAAAGAGATAAAAATAACCCTAATGAGTAGCTAAAAAAAGAAGAACTACTGTCGAATCCTCTGGAAAATATTTGATAAAAAAAATTCCCAATAATCAAAAAAGAAGAGACTAAATAAAAAATCTTAAAATTTTGATAACTTACTTCCTTTACAGCCTGAAAGACATAAAATTGAAAAAAGGTTAAGTACAAAAAAAGTGATATCCATCCAGCCATATTTTTTTTAGGCAAATATAAATATCATTATTATTTAACAAGAATAAATTTGTAACCTATTTCAATTTATTTGATATTTCCATTGCTTTGCCATCCGAAAGACTAGCTATAAAACATGTTGTATTTAATAAAGTTTTGTATATAGAATTTGATATAATAGGAACCCCTTCAGGCACCAACTTTAAAATAACACTATCAAATGAATTTTCTTTATTATTGAATTTATTTACCGAAGCTTGAGTAAAAACCTTCATTAAAGCGTTTATTACACTGTATCCAATAACTTCTTTTTCTACTACCTCTTTTGACTGGTAAATTTTTTTTACACTCAAAGAAATAATGTCTTCCATCTGTGCTTTATATTTACTACTTTCAAGTAACGATTTATTATATTTTCCCTGTAAAATTTTGTCTTCATTTTCAAGGAAAATTGAAACTGATTCTTTAATAAGACTATTTATGGCAAGAGCCCTTAAATAGCTCATTCTATCGGATTTATATTTTAAAGAATTAAATTTATTTTTATCAATTTGGTCTCTTACCAAATTAAGAAGATACTCAAGTGCATAAGATTCTGAAATCCAACCCAAATTTATACCATCTTCAAAATCAATTATAGTGTAACATATATCGTCAGCAGCTTCTACTAAAAATGCGAGTGGATGTCTAGCATATGAACTATTATTTTTTTGGATTTTGAGACTGTTCATCAATTCTTGAAAAAAAGTCAATTCTGACTGAAAAACCCCAAATTTTTTTTCAGATATATTTTGAGTTTTATATTGAGGAAAAGAAGTTTTTGGATATTTAATAAAAGCACCTAGAGTCCCATAACTTAATCTTAGTCCACCGGGTAGTCCATCTTTAGACTCGACTAAAATTTTAAATCCATTTGCATTACCCTCAAAGTTGGATAAATCACAATATTCTGCATCGCTTAACATTTCTTTATATTTTTTACCCTTTCCATTTGAAAAAAAATATCCAATAGCTTTCTCACCACTATGGCCAAATGGTGGATTTCCTATGTCATGAGAAAGAGCAGCTGCAGCAACTATAGCTCCAAAATCATTGCTCTTGTATCCATCAATTTCAGAGAGGCTTGGGTGCTTATATAATATTTCTTTACCAGCAAGTCTTCCTAGTGTTCTTGCAACAACAGATACCTCAAGACTATGAGTTAATCTTGTATGCACAAAGTCTGTTTTAGAAAAAGGTATCACCTGCGTTTTATCTTGTAAGCTTCTAAAGGCAGAGGAAAAAACAATTCTGTCATAATCTACTTCAAATCCAAGTCTAGTTTCGTCTTGTTCTTTTCTTATTCTTTTTGTTTGATCGCCAAATCTTTTCAATGATAATAAATCATTCCAATTCATATTGCAGTCTATTAATATTTAGTTAATATTCAAGAGATAATTTTTTAAAGTCTATATAATATTAACTTAATAATGCTTAACATTTAATTAATTAAAAACAAATAGTATAGAAATATATTTGATTGTTTTTAAACTTAAATAATTATTGTTAAACTAAAAAATAATATATAATGAAATTAAAATTTGTAAAACTTAATGGATTGTTTTTTTTAATTCTTTTTGTTCTTTTTTCTTGTTCAAAAGATCCAGAAACAATTATTGAAACCGTTGAAGTTGTAAAAGAGGTTGAGGTTACAGTTACTGAAACTGTTACTGTTGAAGTAGACCCTTTTGCTGATTCCACTCTTGAAGGAGTTTTAACATCTGATAAAACTTTATCTAGTGATAAAATTTGGTTACTTAAAGGTAGAGTTGTTGTCGGTGACGGCGCTACATTAACAATTCCTGCTGGGACTGTAATAAAAGCTGAACCAGGCTCTGGAGCAGACGCTTCAACATTAATTGTCGCAAGAGGAGGTAAAATTGATGCTAAAGGAACTGCTTCCAAGCCCATTATTATGACAGCAAAAGCAGATAATATTCAAGCTGATGGAACATATCCAGCTACAGGGGCCTCTCTAACTGTAAATTCAAGAGGATTATGGGGCGGTTTACTAGTTTTAGGCAAAGCTCCAAGTTCATTTAAAGGAGATGTTTCTGAATTACAAATTGAAGGTATACCGGTATCTGACACCAACGGATTATATGGAGGTAGTGTATCTGACGATAATTCAGGTACTATGCAATACATTTCAATTAGGCACGGTGGTGCAGAAATAGGTGAAGGTAATGAAATTAATGGTCTTACCCTTGGCGGTGTAGGATCAGGTACAGTTATTGATCACATTGAAGTTATTGCCAACGTTGACGACGGAATAGAATTTTTTGGCGGTACAGTTAATGCTTCTTACCTTCTAGTTTGGGGTCAAGGAGATGATGCCCTTGATATTGATCAAGCTTATTCTGGAACCATTGATGATGCGTATGTCATTTTAGAGGATGCTTCAGATCACGGTATGGAAATAGATGGCCCTGAGGGTTCTGCTGCTGGAAGTTTTACTGTTAAAAATGTAACAATCGATGGAGCCTCCAAAAGTGGCAAAGCATTAGGAGTAGATGGAGAAATAGCAGATTTTAGAAAAGCTGCAACTGGATCTTTATCAAATATTTATGCCTTTGATTTTGTAAAAGGTAAAGATGTTGAGCTTGATGCTGACGCCGACTCTCAATCTTACACTGCTGGAACTTTAACATTTGCTAATTGGGATATACAGTTTGCAGTTGGAGCTGAAGGTTCAATTTCAGATGTATTTGTTGATAAAAGTTCAATTGGAAGTACATTTACAACAGATGCTGCATCTTTTGCTGAAATTGTAACTGCAAAGAAAGATGACGCTGGAGCTACTAACTCAGAGTATACATGGACAAGATGGTATGCTGTTAACAATTAATTTTAAAAGTTTTTAAATGCATAACAATTAATTAACACAAAAACTTTTTAAAATATTTATTTTGGCTAGAATTTTAAATTCTAGCCATTTTAATTTAATTATGTTTAGACTTCAGCTGCTAATTTTACTTTTAATTACTCAATTAGCTTTTTCCCAATCCACAATTAGTGGTTCTATTATTGATGGAGACTTTAATGAGCCCCTCCCATTTGCCAATGTATTAATTAAAGAAACTGGAGAGGGTGGTACAACTGACTTTGATGGAAAATTTTCCATTGAAGTAGCTCCCGGAAATTATACTCTTATCTTTTCTTTTGTTGGTTATCAAACATTGGAGGTAAATGATATTGACGCTAGCTCAGGTGATGTTCAAGATATTGAAATAACTATGACAAGTGCAGCTGAGGGTCTGGAGGAAGTTATCGTTTCAATCAGTGCAAGAAATAATACCATAGAATCTGTTTTAGCTATTCAAAAAAAATCAGCCAGTTTATTGGATGGACTATCATCTCAATCTTTTAAAAATATTGGCGCCTCTGATATGGCATCAGCCATAAAACAAGTACCTGGAGTTTCAGTACTTGGAGGAAAATATGTATATGTTAGAGGTTTAGGAGACCGTTATACAAAATCAATTTTAAATGGAATTGACATACCAGGTTTAGATCCAGACAGAAATACAGTGCAAATGGATCTTTTCCCTACAAATATTTTATCAAATGTTTTAGTTATTAAATCGTCGACTGCTGAATTACCAGCTGATTTCACTGGAGGAATTGTTAATATTGAAACAAAAGATTTTCCAAACCAAAAAGAAAATTCAATTTCAATAAGTGCTGATTATAACCCTAATTATCACTTCAATAATGATTTTTTAAGCTATAAAGGGGGTAAAACTGATTTTTTAGGTTTTGATGATGGAAGTAGAAACTTAGTTGTTGATACGTATAGACTTGGAAATAATTTTGATCCAAGACTTACAACAAATTCATCTAATCTTGAAAATATAACAAAATTAGCAAAGAAATTCAATCCTCAAATGGGTGTGATGAAAATACCAAACGCAATGGATTTTAGTCTGAGTTATTCTTATGGAAATCAATTTGATGTTGGAAAAAATGGAAAAAAACTTGGAATTCTTGGGTCCTTATCATATAAAAACAGATCTACTTTTTACGAAAATATTGAAAATAACATTTACAACAAGGACAGCGATTCCAAAATAAGTGAATTAGAACCCAATAGAATTCAAATTGGTAATATAGGTTCAAATGAGGTTACCCTTAGCACTCTATTTGGGCTTTCTCTCAAATCAGAGAAAACGAAATACAAATTTAATTTTTTACATATTCAAAACGGGGAAAGTAATGCTGGAAAGTTTAGGCAAGAAACTAAATTTTCGGATAATATTGATTTCAATAAAGAAAACTTAGAATATACTGAAAGAGGAATTACAAATGCATTCTTATCTGGCCTACATAGTTTTGACCAAGGGAATTTTAAAATTGATTGGGTAATATCTCCAACTTATGCTAAAATTCATGATAAAGATTTTAGAGTTGTTTCTTTTCAAGACGAAGATGGTGTTTATAGTTTCAAGGAAAATACAGAGCCTAAAAGAATTTGGAGAACAAATGATGAATCAAATTATGTATCCAAATTAAATTTTTCCAAAAAATATATTTTATTTGACAATCCGGCTTTAACAAAGTTTGGTCTTTATGCTTCAAAAAAAGAAAGGGACTTTACGATTCATCAGTTCTCAGTTAGCACAACATATACTTCTTTTGATGATTGGTCAAATTATAATGGTGAAACGAACAATATTTTTTTAGAATCTAATCTTTGGAATTCAAATTCTAAAGCTGGAACATACATTAATGCTCAAGCTTCAATTAAACAAGATGCAAATATATATAATTCAAAACAGTTCAATTTTGCAGGATATGTATCTAATGAATTTAAAATTAATTCAAGATTAAGGACAATACTTGGAGGAAGATTTGAAAAATATTCAGTTCGTTATACTGGAAGTAGTGTTTCATTAAATATTAATTATGACAATAAATTAATTATCGATAAGTTTGATTTTTTTCCTTCTTTGAATTTTATTTACTCACTAAAAGAGGATACAAATCTTAGATTTGCTTATTCAAAAACAACGGCAAGACCTTCATTTAAAGAGGCCTCGATTGCTGAAATTTTTGACCCACTTTCTAATATTTATTTTATTGGTAATGTAAATATTAGGCCTACTTATATAAATAATTTTGACATTCGATTTGAATCATTCAGTGAAAATGCCCAAATGATAGCTCTTAGTTTTTTTTATAAAACTTTTACTGATCCAATTGAGTTAGCTTTTGATGCAGCCTCAACAACTAATTACAAACCACTTAATTTGGGGGATGCTAAGGTTTATGGTGCTGAATTAGAAATCAGAAAAAAATTAGGTTTTATATCAAATAACTTGGATTTTAATTTAAATACATCAGTTATTAATTCTAGACAAACTTATAGTGAAGATGAAAGGTTACTTAGAGAATTAGGATTAAGAGAAGGTGAAACCTTATCTGGTGAAAGAAATCTTCAAGGTCAATCACCATACTTAATAAATGCTGGACTTAATTTAAAATCAAAAGATGAAACTCTAAACTCAAACATTTCTTATAATGTCCAAGGAAGAACTCTTGAAGTTGTGGGTGATGGCTTTTATCCTGACGTTTTTACTCTACCTTTTAATGAATTGAATTTAAATATCATTAAAAAAATTAATGATAGACAAACAATCACATTTAAAATAAAAAATTTACTTGACGAAAAAAAGGAAAGTGAATTTGAATCGTATAATCAAAAATTATCCACCTATTTTAGTAAAAGAATGATAGGAAGAACCATTTCACTAGGATATAGTCTAAAGTTTTAATTAGCTGTAAATCATATATTTGTATATCTAATGTTAATTTAATGTTAACATTGTATCTCTTTTTTATTAATTTTTTATTAAATTAGTGTTAAATTTAATTATGACAAGAGGTTTAATTTATACAGTATCATTTTTAATTATGTCAATTTGTTATCCATTTGATGATAACAAAAATAAAATTGAATATTCTAAAAATGGTAACTTAATTAATGTAATTGAATACCATTCAAATGGAACTATTTCTCAAAAAGGATCAATTTTTAACGGTAAACTTGAAGGCAAATGGGTCAGTTTTGACAAGAATGGTAATGAATTGGTTGTTGGTTTTTACAAAAATGGTAAAAAAGAGGGTAAATGGTCTTTTAAGAATAAAAACTCAGTTCATCAAGTAAATTTTAAAAACAATAAAATTATTTCAAATTTTTAATTACTATTTATTAAAAAAATTTTATTCTAAATCTTAGAATTACAGAACTTCTTTATCTTCAGCTGAGTTATAATGCTCCTTAATTAAATCTAATTTAACATTAAATATTTCCTTTGCTTTTAAAAGAATATTAAAATAAAGTGTAGTGTTTTTCGGGCTGGTTTCTTCATCTCTAATTATAATAATTTGATCATCAATTTTTTTATTTATGAATCCTATAATTTCTGATTTTTTTAACCACGCATTTTTTAAATTACTATTGTCTTGATTTTTAATTGACTTATCTAAATCATCATATATAGATTTATAAAAATCCAATATATCATTTAGATCTCTTATTTGACTTAATTTTAATTTTTTGTGACCGTTTTTAACATGTTTAAACCCTTTGAAAACAGTATACTCTAAATCCTGAGTAATATCATGAATATAACCTAAGGTTGTTATATAAAAGTGACCGGCAATTTTATCTGTTTCATTTAAATTTTTAATAAAATAAAATGTATTTTCTCTTAAATTTTCAACCTCAGAAGAAAGTTTTTTTATATTTTTTTTTGATTTTGATAAACTTTCTATTTCATTTTTCGATAGACCATCAATTAATTGAGAGTATATCTTTAAAATTCTCTTAAAGATATTTTCTGCATTCTTTTTACTATTTTTAATAATTTCCTCTGATGAATCACCAGTTAACTTTAAAACTTCTTCATTTTGTATTGAATTTTTTCTTTTATGATTTAAATAATTTTTACCAATAATTGTAAGGATAATAAATAAAATAATTGCAATTGCTGAGATACCTCCAACAAAAATTAGTGATACAATTATTCCAGATACAATAAAAGCAATAATGGCAGTTAAAAACCAACCCCCTATGACATTTATAACTCCAGAGACTCTATATACAGCACTATCTTCTCCCCAAGCTCTATCAGCTAGTGAAGTTCCCATAGCAACCATAAACGTAACATAGGTAGTTGATAGTGGTAATTTATAGGAAGTTGCAATTGAGATTAGAACTGAAGCTACGATCAGATTTATAGATGCTCTTAACATATCGAATGAAGGAGCATCGTTTTTATTAAATTTTTTTCTAATATTTTTTGGAATCTTAAATTGATTAAGTATAAGATTTTGATAAAATTTAGGTATTGAAGAAAATATCAATTTATTAACTTTTGAAAAAAATTTAACTAAAAATATTGAGATTATATTTGGTTCAAACCTCTCTTTAACATAGTTCTGATTTGATAGATCCAATGAAGTTTTTAAAACACTTTTTGCTTTTTTTGAAAACCAAAGTGTACCAACCATAACTAAACCAGAAAAAAACAATAATAATGTGGGGGTTGGAACCTTAGAACTTAAAATTCGCATATTAAATTCTGAAGGTAACATTCCCGATGATGACCATATTTCATATGACTGAAATGCAGCAATTGGTACACCAATAAAGTTAACTAAATCATTGCCTGCAAAAGCTAATGCTAAAGCAAATGTTCCAACAGCAATAATAACCTTATATATATTTACATTTAAATATTTGATTAAAATAAATGATATTAAATACCATAAAGTTAAGTTTAAAAATATAACTAAAAATAACTCTAACTCTATAAATTCTTTAATGTTTCTATTACCTAAAAAACTGAATTCCGAACTTGAAAAAGGGGATCCTTGAATCCCTTTAATTAATATAAAATACATTATCGAAGACAAAGCCACTGATCCAAAAATACTACTAACCCAATTTTCCTTACTTAGAAAATTATAACTTAATATAAGTCTTGTTATCCACTGTATAATTGCTCCAATTGTTAAAGCAACTACTACAGAAAGTAATATTCCTAAAATGATTTGAATAGCTTTTGAAGTGTTAATGTATTGATACAAATCTGAAATACTGCCACTATTCGCCTGAATTTTAATTAAAGACATAAATACAGCAGCTCCTAATAATTCGAATACAATTGATACGGTTGTTGAAGTAGGTAGCCCTATCGTATTAAAAAAATCTAACAACAAAATATCTGTTAGCATAACTGCAACAAAAATTAACATAATTTCATCAAAATAAAATTGATCAGGATTGAAAATTCCTTTACGAGCAACTTCCATCAAACCACTGGAAAAAAGTGCTCCGCTCGCAACACCCAAGCTTGCTAGAACCATGATAGTTTTAAAGGGAATTGCTTTTGATCCTACTGCAGATGTCAAGAAATTTACTGCATCATTACTAACACCAACTATTAAATCACCAATAGCCAATACACCTAAAGCAACTACAATAATTAGATATATATCATCCATATAATTGTCAAAGATATTTATTTATTTAGGTTATTATTGTTATTAAATTATTAATTAACAATAAATCTTTGGTCTTTGAAGAGTTAATTAAGAGCCACACATAAGACAATCGTCATCGTCACTTTCCTTTGACTTTGACAACATTTCTTTTAATTCAGCGGGGGACAAAGGTTTAGCAACGGTTGCTGCTGTTGCCTTATTTTGTTTAAAAATTTTCTCATCTTGATTTTTAGAATCAAGTGAACTTTCAGGAGCAGAAACCTCAGGTTTTGCTTCCTTTGAATCATTTTTTAAGGTAAACTTAATAGCATCTACTGCTGATTTGGTTCTCAAATAATACATTCCTGTCTTTAAACCAGATTTCCATGCATAAAAATGCATTGAGGTTAGTTTTGCCATTGTTGCACCTTCCATAAATAAATTAAGAGATTGCGACTGGTCAATAAAATATCCTCTATGTCTTGACATATCAATTATATCTTTCATACTCATTTCCCAAACAGTTCTATATAACTCTTTTATATCGTCAGGGATTTCATCAATATTTTGAATAGATCCATTTTCTCTCATTAACTTTTCTTTAATATCTTCATTCCAAATACCTAACTCAACTAAATCTTCCAAAAGGTGTTTGTTCACGACAATAAATTCACCTGAAAGAACACGTCTTGTATATATATTTGAAGTATATGGTTCAAAACATTCATTATTTCCAAGAATTTGTGATGTAGATGCTGTTGGCATTGGAGCTACCAACAAAGAGTTTCTAACACCGAATTTTTTTACATCATTTCTTAACTTACTCCAATCCCATCGACCACTCAAATCTTCATCTTTTATTCCCCATAAATTAAATTGAAATTCACCCTTCGAAATTGGAGACCCTTTATATGATTTGTAAGGTCCATCCTTCTGAGATTCCTCCATAGATGCAGTGACAGCAGCAAAATAAATTGTCTCAAAAATTTCCTGATTTAATTCTTGTGCTTTACTTGAGGTAAAAGGTAATCGAAGTTTTATAAACGTATCTGCTAAACCCTGAACTCCTAATCCAATAGGTCTGTGCCTCATATTAGAGTTTTTTGCTTCAATTACAGGGTAATAATTTCTGTCAATAACTCTGTTTAAATTTTTTGTAACTGTTTTTGTTACTTTAAATAACATTTGATGATCAAATTCATCATTCTTTATAAATAATGGTAAAGCAATTGAAGCTAAGTTACATACAGCTATTTCGTCTGGAGAAGTGTATTCAAGAATTTCAGTACACAAGTTTGATGACCTTATGGTTCCAAGATTTTTTTGATTAGATTTCCTATTAGCAGAATCTTTATAAAGCATGTAAGGAGTTCCCGTTTCAATTTGAGATTCCAAAATCTTTTCCCATAACTCTCTTGCTCTCAATGTTTTTCTTCCTTTGCCTGATTTCTCATATTTAAGATATAATTTCTCAAATTCTTCTCCGTGAGTAGAATACAAATTTTGACATTCATTTGGGCACATTAAAGTCCAAGTTGAATCCTCCTCCACTCTTTTCATAAAAAGATCGGGAACCCACATAGCAAAAAATAAATCTCTTGCTCTCATTTCTTCCTTTCCGTGGTTTTTCTTTAGCTCAAGAAAATCAAAAATATCAGGATGCCATGGCTCAATATAAATTGCAAATGATCCTTTTCTCTTACCTCCACCTTGGTCAACATATCTTGCAGTATCATTAAATACTCTAAGCATAGGAACAATTCCATTTGAAGTTCCATTAGTACCAGCTATATAGGATCCAGTTGCCCTAACATTATGAATTGATAAACCTATACCTCCTGCAGACTGAGATATTTTTGCAGTTTGCTTAAGAGTATCATAAATTCCGTCAATACTATCGTCCTTAACAGTCAATAAAAAACACGACGACATTTGTGGTTTTGGAGTTCCAGCATTAAAAAGAGTAGGAGTTGCATGAGTAAAAAATCTTTTTGACATTAAATTGTATGTATCTATCACAGCATCAATATCGTCATAATGAATGCCAACTGATACCCTCATTAGCATATGTTGAGGTCTTTCTGCAATTTTTCCATTTAGTTTAAGTAAGTAAGATCTTTCCAATGTTTTAAAGCCAAAAAAATCATAGCCATAATCCCTATTGTATATTATACTCGAATCAAGTTTCTCAGAATTTTTTTTAATAATATTATAAACTTCATCAGATAACAATGGTGCTTTTTTTCCTGTTCTAGGATTTACATATTCATATAAATCTTTCATAGTTTCAGAAAAAGATTTCTTTGTGTTTTTATGCAGGTTGGATACGGATATCCTTGCGGCAAGTTGAGCATAATCAGGATGAGTAGTAGTCATTGTTGCAGCAATCTCAGCTGCTAAATTATCTAGTTCTGATGTTGTAACACCATCGTACAATCCTTCAATTACTCTCATAGATACTCTAACAGGATCGACTAGACTATTTAAACTATAACAAAGCTTTCTTACTCTAGAAGTTATTTTATCGAACATTATAGGCTCTTTATGCCCGTCTCTTTTTACTACAAACATTGTTTTTTCTGGATTTTGTTATTAATTATTATTGTATCAAGTTCTCAAACAAATTCAAAACTAAAAATCAGCATCAAAGCTTATTTTTGTTTCTTGAGACTCTTTATTTAAAACACCAGCTTTTTGATATTCTGAAACTCTCTTTTCAAAAAAGTTTGTTTTACCCTGAAGTGAAATCATATCCATAAAGTCAAAAGGATTTGTGACATTATACTGTTTTTCACAATTTAATTCAACTAATAGTCTATCAGTAACAAATTCTAGATATTGGGTCATCAATTTTGCATTCATTCCAATTAAACTCACTGGTAAGGATTCAGTAACAAATTCACGCTCAATATTTAAAGCATCTACAATAATTTCAAGTATTCTCTCTTTAGGAACTTTATTGACTAAATGATTGTTGTGAAGATGAACAGCAAAGTCACAATGAACTCCCTCATCTCTTGAAATCAACTCATTTGAAAAAGTTAATCCTGGCATTAAACCTCTTTTTTTCAACCAAAAAATAGAGCAAAACGCTCCAGAGAAAAAGATTCCCTCAACAGCAGCAAACGCAATCAGTCTTTCAGCAAAAGAATCAGATTCAATCCATTTCAGAGCCCAATCGGCTTTCTTTTTTATTGCTGGAAAGATCTCTATAGCTTTAAAAAGAGTATCTTTTTCTTTCTCATCTTTAACATAAGTATCAATTAGAAGAGAATATGTTTCAGAATGAATATTTTCCATCATAATTTGAAAACCATAAAAAAACTTAGCCTCAGAATATTGTACTTCGTTAACGAAATTTTCAGCAAGGTTTTCATTTACTATTCCATCAGATGCAGCAAAAAAAGCTAAAATATGCTTTATAAAGTACTTTTCATCTTTAGAAAGTTTAGTATTCCAATCATTTAAATCTTGATGTAAATCAATTTCTTCAGCTGTCCAAAAACTTGCCTCCATTTTTTTGTACCACTCCCAAATATCGTGGTGTTTTATAGGAAAAATTACAAAACGGTTCTTATTTTCTTGAAGGATAGGTTCTATTTTTGACATTGTTGAATTTTTTAAAGATTTAAAAATGATTTTTTGCAATAACAAAGATTCAAAATTGTAGTGAAAAAAGAAAGTCTTACTTATTCACAAAAACGTCTAGTTTTTAACAAAAATTCGATTTTTAGTAAAAAAACTATATTATAATTTACACTTAATTAATTGAAAACCAGAGTAATAAAATATTAACAATACTTGAATCCCTTATGAATAAAGGGAATCAAGCTTTTTGGTATTTTTTTGCAATTAATTTCAATTTTTCAAACCAACTTTTACCAAATTTTCTTTTCAATGCTTTCTCTGTAAATTCGTAAACGGGAACTTTTAACTTTTTTCCATTTTTACATGCAGCAGAACAAATTTGCCATTGATGATAATTTAGAGCTATTTTATCACCAATTTTATTTAATCTAACAGGATAAAGATGACATGAAATAGGTTTTTGCCAACTTATTTTTTTTTCGTTAAAAGCCTTTTCAATTGAACATTTAACAACGCCATTTTCCTCAAATATTGCAAAAGCACACTCTTTTCCTTCAACTAAAGGTGTCTCCCAACTACCATCTTTCGCTTTAACATACATTCCATTTTTTTTTATAGATTTTTTACCTTTTTCTGAAATGTAGGGCTGTATTTTATCTTTAATTTGGTTTAAAATATCAAGTTCACTGAATTCCAGTGGAGCTCCGGAAACACCTTCAACACAACACGCACCTTTACACGCTGATAAGTTACATGCAAATTCTTTTTCAATAATGTCGTCTGATATTAAAGTATTTTCTAATTTTATCATAACCTTTAAGTTATGAATTTATTTTTAAAAATAATTTTATTTATTTCTATAGCAATGATAATTGTAAACCTTGTAAAAGTTGATTTCAATAATTTTTCGCTTGAAAATAATGCAGTTGCTTTTACAGGAATTTTGTCATCGGGTATTGCAGCAATACTAATATCAATATTAATTATATCAAAAAAAATCAACAAAAAGTATAAAGAAAAATAAACTAACTTTTGTTTATAGAATTGATGGCAATTTTAATGTATTCATCATCATCATTAAAAATTTCAAATAAAACTTCTTCTCCAAACAAAAGAAATCCATAATAAGCTTTAATTGAATTCTTTATATACGTTTTGTTTTTTGACAAATCGTCAAATAATTTTTTATCAGAATTTAATTTTTTAAACTTTTGATAAGCTGTGTCAAAATAATCAATACTTAAATTCAAATATTCTTTTTTTGACCCTTTAAAAAAATTATCCCTATTACTATCAAGGTAAGTATAAACAAAATTAGTTATCATATTATTTAAAATAGATTTGTCTAATTCGTCTGATTTATTTGCAATTTTAACTTGAATATCAGGAGAAATACCTCCTCTAAAATTTTCATTTTTACTATTATATTTTATATTTGATGAATCCTTAATTTTCAATTTATTAATATCCTCAGAATCATGATAATTTAAATTGTTTGCTTGATTAAAATATTCTTCGTTGCCATCACTAAAAGATCTTTGAATTGATTTACCCGATGGAGTGTAATATCTTGATGTTGTTAACTTAACAACATCCCCACCTCCGAGTGGCAAATGTTGTTGAACTAATCCCTTACCAAATGTCCTCCTACCAATAATTGTCCCTCTTTTATTGTCTTGAACTGCACCTGCTACAACTTCACTTGCAGAGGCTGATTGCCCATTTACTAGAATATATAAATTACCCTTGCGAAAAACTCCTTTATTGGTTGTAAAAAATGTATCTCTAACTCCTCTTTTCGTCTCAGTTATTAAAATTGTTTTTTTAGAACTAAAAAATTGATCTACTATTTTTTCCGCTGAAAATAGGAACCCTCCGGGGTTATTTCTTAAATCTAAAACAAGATTTTCAATTTTTTCATTTTCATTCAATTTTCTAAATGAATTTATAAATTCATCATGTGTGTTTTTTCCAAATCTTTCAACTTTTATATATCCAGTTTTCTGCATTAATTTATATGCAATCACACTTTTAATTGGAACTTTCCCTCTTGATATTTTTTTGCTAAATATTTTTTTATTTGAATTTCTGTATATATCTAAATCAACTACTGTATTTTCTTTTCCTTTTAATTTTGATATAATTTCATTGTTATCTAAATTTTTGTTAAATAACGTATCTCCGTTTGCAATTAGAATTCTATCACCGGGATAAATTCCTGCAATTTGACTAGGACCATTTTTCATTACAGATAAAACTGTCAATGAATCGTTTATCATTTTAAAACTAATGCCAATTCCCACAAAAACCCCCTCCATTGTTTCATTTATAATTGATAATTCTTTTTTTGATATATGTGCAGAATGAGGATCTAATTTTTGAATTAATTCTTTTGTTGATTCATCTACCAAACTATCAATATTTATATCTGCATAATATCTATTTTTTACATAATTAACCAGTGAATTATACTTTTTTAAATTATCTGAATTAAAACCCAAATAATTTAAAATATAATTCATATTGACACCTATTGTGATACCAAAAACAAAGAATAATCCTGCTATTATATATATATTAAATCTATTCAATTGGATTGTAAACTATTTCAACTCCTGCCTTTTCTAAAAAGGCTAAACCTGAGTCATCTTTATATTTTTTCGAATATACTACTCTTTTAATTCCAGACTGATGTATCAACTTACTACATTCTTTACAAGGAGACAAAGTTATATATAAAGTTGCTCCTTTAGTTGACTGAGTTGAACTAGCAACTTTTAATATTGCATTTGCTTCAGCATGCAAAACATACCACTTAGTGTAATGATTTTCATCCTCACACACATTTTCAAATCCTGAAGGTGTTCCATTATATCCATCAGAAATAATCATTTTATCTTTAACAATTAAGGCCCCCACTTTTCTTCTCTTACAATATGACAGCTCTCCCCAAACCTTAGCCATTCTTAAATAAGCATTATCGTATTTTTTTTGTTTGTTCACATTAAAGACTATATAATATTTTCGTACAACATTTTACCAGACATTATGAAAATAATAATTCCTGTTATCATTTGGATTTTGTTTGTTTTTACATTAAAAATTTTTACAACTAAAAAATTTAGAAAAATCACAACACTAACAATAATAATTTGAGCTACTTCAATTCCTAGTGCAAATTCAATAAGATTAGAAATTGTAGAATCCTCTCTCACAATATTCAAAAAAAAATTAGAAAAACCAAATCCGTGTATAACTCCAAAAAAAATTGCACTAAAGTAATTTAAAAGAAATTTATTAAAATTAATTATGTTAAAAAATTTGTTAATAATTAGTGGCAGACAAGTAATTGAAATTGTTATTGGAATTAATATTTCTATTAAATATGTGTTAAGTGGAATTTGATAAAAATAATTTATTAAAAGTGATAATGTATGGCCAATAGTAAAAAAAGTAACCATAAAAAAAAGCTTTTTAAACGAATTTAAACTAAATGGAAGTGATAATGCTGTTAGGAAAAGTAAATGATCAAGTGCATTAACATCCAAAACATGAGTTAGGCCCAAATTAAAATAAAATATATCCATTTTTTAGACTACAACCCTCTCTCTTTTTGAATTAACTCGTAAGCTTTTTGGACCTCTTGAAATTTTTCTTTTGATCCTTTGATAAGAGCAGGGTCCTTACTTAATATTTTATCAGGATGATATTTTTTGACCATATCTCTGTATGCTTTTTTTAATTCTGAATCTGTACAACTAGGTTCTACTTCCAAAATTTTATAAGCATTATCAGCATTTTTTATGAACATTGCTTTTATGCTCTCAAAGTCTTTAATATTGATTGAAAAAAATCTTGAAATTTCTAGTATTTTATTGACTTCTTGTTTTGAAACATGTCCATCAGCATTAGAAACTGCAAAAAGAAAATGAACTATTTGCAATCTTGTTTCAATTGAAGTCATATCATTGAAAAAATTTGCAATTTCAATGAGATCCTGTTTTTCTTTCTTTACTTGAGAGTTAAATTTTGAAAAAATATCATCAGCATTTTTTTTACCATAATTTGAAATAAAATAATTTCTGACAAAGTTTAGCTCACTATTTGAAACAATTCCGTCAGACTTAATAACTACAGCTGCAAGAGATAAAAGATTTAACTGGAATTTTTCATTTGGACCTCCTTTAATGCCAATATTATTTCTTTTTAATAAACTCTCAACAATACTTCCAATAAAAAAACCCATTATAGCTCCTGCAAACCTAAAGTACATGTAACCTACAAAAGCTGCTATCCATTTAATCATCTTCACAAAATAATTTCAAATATAAGCTTATAAAAAAATCCAATTCATTAATAAATTTAAAATATTTATAATTTTAACTTTAGTATATTTGAAAAAAAAAAAATATGTATCCAAATGAAATTGTTCAACCAATGAAAGAAGAGCTTACTTCTGTTGGTTTTAAAGAATTATTAAACGAAACTCAGACTATAGAATCAATTAAAAAACATGGAACAACCCTTGTTGTTGTAAATTCTGTTTGTGGTTGTGCAGCTGCTAATGCAAGACCAGGTGTAAAAATGTCACTTAAAAACATAAAAAAACCAAATAACTTGTATACTGTTTTTGCTGGCGTTGATGTTGAAGCTACAACTGCAGCCAGAGATATGATGGCTCCTTTTCCCCCATCGTCTCCCAGTATAGCACTTTTTAAAAATGGGGAATTAATCCATATGTTGGAAAGACATCATATTGAAGGAAGGTCAGCTGAAATGATTGCTGAAAATTTAGTAACTGCTTATGAAGAACATTGTTAATTAATTTCTTTGGTTTAATTTTTAGGTGGATAAATTTTTAAGTTTTTTTTTATCATTTTTTTTCTACTTTAATTTTGGGGTTTTACTTATAATTTTCCATCCAATTCAATGGCTTTTCCTTTTTCTATTTGGAAGAACCCTGCAAAAAAAAATAATTGAAATATTAAATTTATTCCTTGTTTTAAATTATAAAATAATATTTTCATCAATTCACTTTAAATTAATAAACACTATACCCAAGGAAAAAATTAAAATTTTTATATTAAATCATCAAAGTATGTTTGAAATCCCAATACTAATTTGGTATTTAAGAAGATTTGATCCGAAATTTGTTGGTAAAAAATCTTTGGGAAATAATATACCTAGTGTTTCCATGTACCTAAAAAAAGGTGGCTCAGTTCTAATTGACAGATCAAATAAAGAAGAATCTTTGAGTAAAATAAGTCGATTTTGTAAAGAAGTAAAAAAAAATAACTGGTCAATAATTATATTTCCTGAAGGGACAAGATCAAAGGACGGCAAAATGAAAAAATTCAAAAAAAGTGGATTAATAAAAATTTTTAGTGAATTACCTGATTCAATTATTGTTCCAATTTCAATAAATAATTCATTTAAATTTAATAACTGGAATGGATTTCCTATTCCACTAAAAATTAAACTAAATTTTAAAATTCATAAAACATTAAGTGTCAATAAAAATTATCTTAAAACAATAAATCAAATTGAAAGTAAGATCAGAGAATTTGTCAATTAAATAGATAATAACTATTTCTTTAATTTGATGATAAAATTTGTCCCGAGTCTTTTATTTGATTCAAATGTAATATCTGCATTAAATGAATTAAGAATATTTTTAACAATTCCTAACCCTAAACCCATGCCTCCAGATTTTGTAGTAAACTTAGGTTCGAAAATTTTATTCTTATCCCCTATTTTAATACCAGAACCATTATCAGATATAATAACTTTCACATGATTAACAAAATCTTTAATATCTACAATAATTTCAGGTTTTTTATTTTTTGGTACTGATTGAATAGCATTTTGAATCAAGTTAGTTATAACTCTAATCCATTGAGTTCTATCAATAAAACATATTATTTTTTTTTCAGGGTGGTTAAAACTAATGATATTTTTTTCAAAAATATCGACGGCTGTAGATGTAATCATTATAATATCTATATTTTCTCTCTTTGTTTTTGGCATTGTTGCAAAATCAGAAAATGAATTTGCAACTTTACTCATCACATCAATTTGGTCTATTAAGATTTTTGAAAACTCGTTGACCTTTTTTTTGTTATTTGATTCGTTAGAATCAAAATCCTCTTGGAAACTTTGAATTGATAATCTCATTGGAGTCAAAGGATTCTTTATCTCGTGAGCTACTTGTTTAGCCATTTCTTGCCATGCCTGTTCTCTTTCAGATTTAGCAAGCTTCTCCTTACTTTTATCAAGAACATCAACTAAATTATTATATGAATTAACTAAGCCAAAAATTTCTTTACTCGCATTTTTTAAACTTATTTTTTTATTAGTTTTTAATAACCCAGTTTGATCAATTTTTTGTTTAATCTTCTCTAAAGGAAGAGAAATATATCTTGACATAAAAAATGCAACTAAAATTGCAAGAGCAAAAAGAAAAAGATAAATTTTATAAAGAGTATTCAAAAAAGAATTTAACTCCATTTGACTGAAAGAAATATCTTCAAAATATGGAAAATACAAAATAGCAAATGGCTTATTTGAATTATCATATATATAACTGAAAGTAGATAAAAACAAACCTCTTTCTTCTGGATTTTGCATTATAATCCTAAAATTTTCCGAGTTAGATATTTCCTCAATAATATTTTTTTTTAAATAAATTAATTTATCGTATTCATCATAATTTACATAAGAAAAAAAAATGGGTTTACCCTCTAAATCATAAATTGAAAAATTAACCTTGTGAATATCTGCAATTGAATTTAAACTTTTTAAAACTCCTTCATTGAAAATGGTAGAAGTTTCTTTACTATTTTCAAAAATGAAATTTAGGTGAGACTTCACTTGATTTTCTTTTCTTAAAAGTCTCCTCAAGTTGTAATCCTCAGATTGATTGTTATACTGAAATAATGTAGCAAATAAAATAAGAACAGATGACATGAAAACCAAAAGTATCATGAAGAAAAAAATTCTGGATCTTAAAGATATTTTTTTTATCAAAATCTAGTTTTCATTTTTTATTCTTCTTTTTCTATTGTACAATTTTATTGCAATAAATAAAAATGTAATTAAAAAAATAATTCCAAAAAAACCAAACATCCAACTAAATTGATTTTTTAGTAATGCTAAAAACACTATTGAAAATAAAAATAAAGTGGTTATTTCATTCCATACTCTCATTTGAAAAGAGGAATACTTGTATATGTCTAATTGTAATTGTTTAAAAATTTGATGCGTTTTAAACTGATATAAAAACAATAAAAAAATAGAACCTAATTTTACAACCATCCATTTTTGCATTAATAACGATGGGTAAACATAAAACATTAGTAAACCAAAAATTAAAGCTAAAATAGATGAAGGTATAGTTATAATATACCATAATCTTTTTGACATTAACTTATATTGTTTTATTAAAATTGGTGTTTCATAATTATTTTTTTTGTATGACTCAATTTGATAAATAAAAATCCTGGGTACGTAAAATAAACCTGAAAACCATGTTACAACAAATATTAAATGTAATGACTTTATATAATTATAGTATAATTCCAATTTTAAAAAATTAAGTTTTATAATATTCTATACATAACTAGTTTAATTTATTACAATGGAAGTAAATCTTGTTTTTCCCATTTATTTAACCAATTACTAATAACCTCCACCCAACTATCACGATCATTTAAACAAGGAATTACATGTAAGTTTTCGCCCCCATCATCTTTAAAATCCTCAACAGCCTCCAATCCAATTTCTTCAAGTGTCTCTAAACAATCAGAAACAAAAGCTGGGGTTACTATAGCAACATTTTTGGTACCACTTTTAGCTAATTTACTTAAAAAAACATCAGTATAAGGCTCAAGCCACGGATTAAACTTTGACAATACTCTTGATTGAAAAGTTGTAGTATATTCAGTCTTATTTAAATTTAAATATTTAGCAACTTGATTTGTCGTCTCATAACATTGGTGTCTATAACAATATTTATGTGCTTCTGAAAAATTAGAACAGCAATTTTTATCAATTTTACAATGATTTTTTGTGATATCTGAAATTTTTATGTGTTTTTTAGGAATACCATGATAAGAAAAAACAATGTGTTCATATTTTTTACCATTTAAAAAATTACTTATAGAATTTGATAATATTTGTATGTATTTTGAATTTTTGTAAAATGACTCAACAAATTTTAATTTAATATTTGGAAATTTTTCTAAAACTATTTTTTTAGATAAATCAATAATTGTCTCAGTTGTTGCCATGGCAAATTGAGGATACAAAGGAAAAATTAAAATTTCCTTGACTCCTTTTTTTACCAAATTTTTAATACCAACTTCAATAGATGGATTACCATATCGCATAGATAACTCTAAAGGTAAATTAGTTTTTCTTTCTACTTTTTCCTTTAACCTATTTGACAAAACAATAAGAGGTGACCCCTCTTCCCACCATATTTTCGAATAAGCTTTTGCGGATTTTTTAGGCCTTGTGTTAAGTATAATTCCTTTGACAAGTATTGATCTAAAAATTTTTGGAATATTAATAACTTTTTTATCCATCAAAAATTCTCCAAGGTATTTTTTGACATCCTTTGGACTAGGGCTATCTGGAGAACCTAAGTTAACGAGTAAAACTCCTTTTTTAATTTTTTTCATTTTCATTTTCATTTTCATTTTCACTATATAACTAGTTCAAAGACATTAAATATTTTTTTGGTGTAGTTCCATACTTTTTTTTGAATGCCGCAATAAAATGGCTAGATGTACTGTAACCAACCTTTAAACCAACCTCATTTACATTATAACTTTTTGAAGATAACATTCTCCTAGCCTCCTCCATTTTGTGGTCAAGGAGATATCCATAAACTGTATCACCATAGATTTCTTTAAACCCTTCTTTTAGTTTTTTTATATTTAAACCAATTTCCTCTGATAGTTCAGACAAAGTCGGAGGCTCTGACATTTTTGTTAAAATTATTTCTTTTGCTAATCTAATTTTTCTAACATTTTCTTCATCAACTAAAAATGGACATTTTTCCACATCCATTTCTTCACTTTTATTAAAATATAAACTAAGAATCTCATAAACTTTACCTTTCAAGTATAAAGCTCTCATTGATTCATGAATATTTAAGTTAAAAATTTGACTTAAAATAATTGACATTGAAGGTGAGATTATATAATTGTCATAATATTTTTTTTTAATATTTTGAGGACTTAAAAAATGTATTTGTTCAGCGTCCATTGTGAATAAGCTATGAAACTTTTTAATTGAAATTATTACACTTATAACCCATGAGTTTTTTATTAAATTAAGTTTTATAGGCAAGGATCTAATTGGGTTATAAAGTAATATTGAATTACCCTCTGGTACTTTAAAGGAATATGAGTCTTTATTAAAAAGAAAATCAACATTACCCTTTAAGCAAAAGTGGAACTGAATATAAGTACTATCAATATCGTGTGACTGACAAATTGTTTTTGATGAGTTATTTTCAAATCTCAATATATAAAACCCTTCCTCAATCATAAATTTAGAGTTGGTACTGATATCGTTATTTTTTATCATATTAATAATGTTTATTTAGAATAATTCTAAATTACAAATAGTCAAAATATATTAAATAATCTTATATTTTAGCAATATTATCTTTTTAATTCAAAAATAATATATTTTGATATTAAAAGTTCTTCTATCGTTATTTTTTTTTGTTTAGTAGATATATTTTTGCTAAAAATATCTTATCAGATATGATTGTAACTAAGATTGAAAAGAGTTTTTGGGTTATTGGAATTAGTTATAAAAATGCAGATTTTATCACTCGCGGTAAATTCAGTATAAATACTTCTAAAACTTTGGATTTGCTATATAAAGCAAAATCATTAAAAATTGAAAACTTACTTGTTTTATCTACTTGTAACAGAACAGAAATTTATGGAAGTGTTATTGATCCGGGTGTCTTATCTAAATTACTTTGTGAATACACCGCTGGAAATGAAAAAATTTTAAAAAATTTAGGTTATTTTTTTAAAAATAAACAAGCCTACAATCATCTGTTTAAAGTTGGTGCAGGGCTTGATAGCCAAATTTTAGGAGATTTTGAAATAATAGGTCAAATTAAAAAAAGTTTCTATTTATCTAAAAAAGCTAATGTAAAACTCAATTTTCTAGAAAGACTACTGAATAGTGTTATTCAGTCAAGTAAAAGAATTAAAAATGAAACTAAAATTTCTTCTGGTGCTGCTTCTATATCATATGCGTCAGTAAAGTACTTATTAGATAATGTTTCAAATATTTCAAACAAAAAAATTCTATTATTTGGTTCCGGGAAAATTGGAAGAAATACTTGTGAAAATCTTGTTAAACATACAAAAAATAAAAATATCTTTTTAATTAACAGAACAAAAGAAAAAGCTGAATTGATTGGGTCAAAATTAAATATAAAAGTTAGACAATATAAATTCCTTCAAGAGGAAATTAAATCATCTGATATATTAATAGTAGCAACTGGATCAATGAAACCAACTATTGAAAAACAGATTATTTTTAATACAAAACCTATAGTTATTCTTGATTTATCAATACCAAACAATGTTGATTTGAATGTCAAGGATCTAAAAAATGTTACCCTAATTAACATCGATGAATTATCACAGATTACAGACGAAACACTAAAAAAAAGGAAAAAATATATACCTGAAACTTTAAAAATAATTGAAGAAATCAAAGGTGAATTTATTGAATGGGAGAGTAATAGAAAATTTGTCCCAAGTATTAAAGCATTTAAAAAAAGACTTTTGTCTGAAGATTATAATCAAAATCTCACTCCTGAAATGATTCAAAAAATAATTGGAAAATACGCTACTGTAATTAAAGAAAATCCAAAAATAGCTAATAAATCATTTATTGATCAAAAAAACTTACTTGAGATTGACCTTTCAAATCATGAATAAAATTATTAGAATTGGTAGTAGAAAAAGTAAGCTGGCTCTAATTCAAGCTAAACATGTTCAAAACAATTTAAATAAATTAAAAATTAAATCTGAAATTATTGGTATTGAATCAGAAGGAGATAAAATATTAAATAAGCCAGTTTATAATCTTGGAATTACTGGAATATTTACAAAAAATCTAGATTTAGCATTACTAAATAATAAAATAGATGTTGCAGTTCACAGTCTAAAAGATGTTCCAACGTCAGTCCCTGAGGGAATTGTTCAATCAGCAGTTTTAGAGAGATATAAATCAAAAGATCTAATTATTTGCAAAGTATCTGTTAATAATCTGAGTGAAATTAGTTCAATTTTAACTGGAAGTATTAGAAGAAAATATCAATGGCTATTTAAATTCCCAAACCAAAAAGTTTTACCAATTAGAGGTAATGTAAATACTAGGATAAAAAAATTCAAAAAATCTAACCATGACGGTTTGATTATTGCCGAGGCTGCACTTGATCGATTATCAATTTCAAATTTTAAAACGTTTAAATTAGATTGGATGATACCTGCTCCAGGTCAAGGTGCAATTGGGGTTTTTAATAGAGTTTGTGATAAAAAAATAACACAAATATTAAATTCAATAAATCACAAAAAAACCCAAATTTGTACTGATATAGAGAGAGATTTTTTAAAATCACTAGATGGAGGTTGTTCTTCTCCCATTGCAGCTGAGGCTGAAATTGTCAACAACATACTTACATTTAATGGTGGAATATTTAATTATGAACAAAATGAAAAAAAAGTAATTTCAAAAAAAATTACAAATGGCAGATATAAACAAATTGGATTTCTACTTGCAAACGAAATGAAAAAATTAATGTCATAATGAATTACAAAGTGTTATCAACAAAAATACTTGACCCGGAAAGTAAAAAAGAACTAAACCATTCTTTTTACCAATATTCAGAGAAAGATTTTATAAAAATTATACCAACTGATTATTATTTAAGTGAAATTGTATGCGACTCATTAATATTCACTAGTCAAAATGCCGTTCAAATTTTTTTAAAAAATTCAGAGTCAAAAAAATATAAATCAAAAAAAATTTTTTGTGTAGGTGATAATACAAAAAGTCTCTTAAGAAAAAATAAATTCAGAGTTGAAAATTGTTTTAATGATAGTTCAAGCTTAGCAAAATTTATTACTAAGAATAATAAGTCTGATAAATTTTTGTATTTATGTGGTAAAAATAGACTAAAAAATATTGAAGAAATTCTATCAAATAATAATGTGGACTTGATAGTTGAGGAATTATACGAAACTAAACTTTTATATGAAAAAGTTAATTGTATGTATGATTTTATTTTGTTTTACAGTCCCTCTGGTGTAGAAAGTTTTATAAAAAATAATTTTATTGAAAAATCAATATGTTTCTGTATAGGAAATACTACTGCCTCAGCTTTAAAAGCTTTAACTGATAAAATTGTTATTGCAAAAAAACCAACAATTAGACAATTAATTAAACAGGTGAATAATTTTATAAACTAAATTATGATTAAAAATAACTTATTAATTAGAGCACTTAAAAAAGAAAAAACTGAAAGACCACCTGTTTGGATTATGAGGCAAGCTGGAAGATATCTCCCTGAATTTATGAGGATTAAAAAAAAGTATGATTTCTTCACAAGATGCCAAACGCCTGAGCTCGCAACTGAAATTACAATGTTACCTATAAATGAAATAAAACCAGATGCTGCAATAATATTTAGTGATATTCTAGTCGTTCTTCAAGCAATGGGATTAAATGTTGAAATGTCAGAGTTAATTGGTCCCGTAATAAAAAATCCTTTACGTAACGAAAAAGACATTAACAACTTAACTGTAAACGATATTGATGACAGGTTAAATTATGTTTTTAGAGCAATCAAATTAACTAAAAATGAGTTAAATAATGAATTACCCTTAATAGGTTTTGCTGGTTCACCTTGGACTTTATTGTGCTACGCAATTGAAGGTAAAGGATCGAAAAACTTCAATTATACTAAGCAATTTTGTATGAAAAATTCGAATCTTGCTAAAAAAATTTTGAATAAAATAACAAAAGCAACAATTAAATATTTAAAAACAAAAATAGCTTATGGTGTTGATGTAATTAAAATTTTTGACTCTTGGGGGGGGATCTTATCTAATGAAGACTACAAGATATATTCACTTCCGTATATTGATGAAATTGTAAAATCCTTACATTCAAGTATACCAGTAATTGTTTTTGCAAAAGGTTGTTGGCATTCTTTAAGTGAGTTGTCCAAAATTGAAGTAAGTGCTTTAGGAATTGATTGGACATGTAATCCAAAATTTGCAAGAAAAATAACAAATAATCAACTAACTCTTCAAGGGAATTTTGATCCAAATAAACTTTTTCAGCCCAGACATAAAATAAAAACTGATGTAAAAAAAATGATAAGTGAGTTTGGAAAAGATAATTACATAGTCAATCTTGGTCACGGTATTCTTCCTAACACCCCTGTTGAAAATGTAAAAGAATTCATAAATACAGTAAAAGATATTTAAGAAAAATGGGGGATAAATTTTATAATTACATAAAAAAACTTCAAATAGAAATAACTTCTGAATTTGAAAAAATTGATGATTCAAGTTCATTTAGCAATGATAAGTGGTTTTACAATAAAGGAACTGGAGGAGGAATAACAAAAATTATTGAAAATGGTAAACTTTTTGAAAAGGGGGGCGTTAATATATCTTCAATTGGAGGAAAACTACCAAAAGATATAATTAAACAATTCAAAGTTAAATATGATTTGTTTAATGCCTATGGCTTAAGTTTAGTACTTCACCCATATAATCCTTTTGTACCTACTATTCACATGAATATTAGATTATTTGAGCTTTTGAATGAAAAAGGAAGTGTTGTGGATAGTTGGTTTGGTGGCGGTGTTGACTTGACTCCTTACTATATTTTTAAAGAGGATATTATTTTTTTTCATCACAATTATAAAATTATTTGTGATGAATTTGATACTAAAATCTATAGTGAGTTTAAAAAAAAATGTGACAGTTACTTCTGGAATTCTCACAGAAATGAAGCAAGAGGAGTTGGTGGATTATTTTTTGACTATTTAAGAGAAAACAATAAACATTCTTTACTAGACTGGTATAAGTATATTAAAAAATTTGGCTCAACTTTTTTACCAACTTACTTAAATATATTATTAAAAAGAATGAATACAAATTTTAATAAAAGTCATAAATTATGGCAAGAAATAAGAAGAGGTCGTTACGTTGAATTTAATTTAGTGCACGACAAAGGAACTTTATTCGGACTAAAAACTGGAGGAAGGATTGAGAGTATCTTGATGAGTCTTCCACCAAAGGTAAGATGGAATTACAATTTCAAACCAGCCCCCAGATCTAAAGAAGATGAGTTAGTTAAAATTTTGAAAAAACCTGTTGACTGGATTAAAATTAAATAATAATGAATTATGTATCCAATTAAAAGAAATAGAAGGCTTAGAGCAAATCAATATATTAGAAATTTGGTTAAAGAAAATAATATTTCCGCAAATGACCTGATTTATCCTTTATTTATTATTGATGGTAAAGGAATTAAAGAAGAAATTCCATCAATGCGTGACTATTACACAATAAGTTTAGATATTTTAAAAAAAGAAGTAAAACTGTTATGGAAAATTGGAATTCAAGCAGTCCTTTTATTCCCAAAAATCAATGAGTCATTGAAAGATAATAAGGGTTCTGAGGCAATCAATAAAGATGGTTTAGTTCAAAGAGCAATTATGACAATTAAAGAATCTGTTCCAAGTATGATTGTGATTACTGATATAGCATTAGATCCTTACTCCTCATATGGTCACGATGGTATTGTTAAAAATGGAGAAATATTAAACGATGAAACAGTTGAAATACTTCAAAAAATGGCTTTATCACACGCAATTAGTGGAGCTGATATAGTAGCGCCTAGTGATATGATGGACGGACGAATAAAAAAAATCAGACTTACATTAGAAAGTAAAAACTATCATAATACATCTATTATGTCATACAGTGCAAAATTTGCGTCTAATTATTATGGCCCTTTTAGAGATGCTTTGGGTTCTAAACCTAATTTCGGTGATAAAAAAAGTTATCAAATAGATTTTCATAATAGCAAACAGGCAATTGATCAAGCATTAAGAGATATTGATGAAGGAGCAGATATTATCATGATAAAGCCAGGTATTGCATATCTTGATATTGTAAAAGAATTAAGCTTGAAAGTTAATACACCAATTGCGTCATATCAAGTAAGCGGTGAGTATTCTATGATTAAAGAATCTGCATTAAAAGGAATAATTGAATATGAACAAACTATATATGAACAGCT
Source organism: Flavobacteriaceae bacterium (assembly GCA_002702875.1). Classification (GTDB taxonomy): domain Bacteria; phylum Bacteroidota; class Bacteroidia; order Flavobacteriales; family Flavobacteriaceae; genus TMED220. The sequence goes on along the minus strand of PACV01000007.1, from coordinate 17,195 downwards.
CATAGCATTCAAAAGAGCTGGATGCAAATTAATTGTAACATATTTCGCTAAAGAATTTTTACAGAAAATTAAAATATAATTTAATGGCTTTTGAAAATAATCTTCTAACTGTTAAAAATTTAGACTTAAAAATTGACAATGCCCATATATTAAAAAATCTTAATTTCTCTATTTTAAAAAATAGCATAACTGCAATAGTAGGAGAATCTGGTAGTGGAAAATCAATAACTGCAATGTCTCTTATGGGATTAAACCCAAAAGGATATAATATTAGTAATAAAAGCGAAATATTTTTTGAGGATTTATCACTTCTTAAAATTTCTGAAGAAAAGTGGAGAAAAATTAGAGGTAATGAATTTGGAATTATATTTCAAGAACCTCAATCTTCCCTAAATCCAACTATGAAATGTGGAACTCAAATCGATGAAGTTTTAAAATTACACCAACAAAATTACAACAAAGTAGATGCAAAAAAAATAATACTGTCTCAACTTAAAAAAGTAAAATTAATTGATGCAAAAAAAGTTTACAATTCATATCCTCATCAGCTCAGTGGAGGTCAAAAACAAAGATTGATGATCGCTATGGCATTAATTTGTAAACCTAAATTATTAATTGCCGACGAACCTACAACTGCTTTAGATATAATAGTTCAAAAAGAAATTATTGAGCTCATTAAGGAACTTCAAAAACAAAATTCAATGAGTGTGCTTTTTATATCACATGATATTTCACTTGTTTCACATATAGCAGATAAAATAATAGTTATGAAGGAGGGTGAAATCATTGAAAAAGGTGAAAAAATAAATATTTTAAAATCACCAAGTCATCCATATACTAAAACTTTGCTAAAATCAAAACCCCCCTTAAATATAAGGTTAAGGGTTCTACCTACTGATAAATACATTAATAAAAAGATTGAAAATGATAATATAATTTCAAAAAAAACAAGGAAGGAAAAACATAAAAAAATATATTCAAAGGATCCTATATTAAAGGTTGTGGGTCTAAAAAAAAATTATTTTAAACAAAACTTTATAAAAAAAACCGAATTCGAAGCGCTCAAATTTATAAATTTTGAATTGTATAGGGGAGAAACATTAGGCATACTCGGCCCATCAGGATCTGGAAAATCAACTTTGGGTAAAACACTAGTTTTACTTGAAAAATACAATAATGGAGAAGTTTTTTTAAATAATAAAAAAATTAATTTCAATTCAAAAAATGATATTAAAAATTTAAGGAAAACAATTCAATTTGTATTTCAGGATCCATACTCTTCACTTCACCCAAAAAAAAAGATAGGAGATTCAATATCAGAAATTATCAATTTTCATGAAAAAAAATCAAAGATTTCCTCAGTAAATGATACTGTAAAGTTGCTCAAATTAGTTGAACTCAAAAAAGAAATTTATGACAGATTTCCTCATGAATTATCCGGAGGCCAAAGACAAAGAGTAGTCATTGCAAGAGCTTTAGCTATAAAACCCAAAGTTATAATTCTGGATGAATCAGTCGCATCACTAGATATTTCAATTCAGGCAAAAATTTTAAATTTATTGAATAATTTAAAAGAAAAGTTGTCACTTTCTTATATTTTTATATCGCATGATCTTACAGTTTTAAAATTTATGTCTGACAGAATAATGGTAATTGAAGATGGAAAAATTGTTGAATTTCAAGAGGCGGATAATCTGTATGAAAATCCTAAAACGCGCATTACTAAAAAACTAATTAAAAGTATTAAATACTAGTTTATGGGGCAGGATTTGGAATTAGTTTTTGAATTTCATTGATTTCATTAATTAATTCTGAACTTAATTTAATATTTATAGAATCAATATTTTCCTTAAGTTGAGTCAAATTTGTTGCTCCAATAATATTAGATGTAACAAAAGGACGATCATTAACAAAAGCTAAAGAAAGTTGAGTTAAACTTAAATTATGTTTTTTTGATAACTCAAAGTACAATTCTGTCGCCTCAAAACATTTATTGTTACTATATCTTGCCAAATTTGGAAAAAGCTTTAACCTCGATCCGTCTGGTAAATTATTTTTTCTGTATTTTCCTGTTAATAAACCAAATCCTAGCGGTGAATAAGCAAGTAATCCAAGATTCTCTCTCATACATATTTCTGAGTTACCAATTTCAAAAATCCTATTTAGTAGAGAATATGGATTTTGAATTGTAATCATTTTTGGTAAATTTTTTTTAGAGGCACTAATAAACCTCATGATTCCCCACGGATTTTCATTTGAAACACCTATATATCTAATCTTACCATCCTTTACAAAAGAATTTAAATTGTATAAAACTTCTTCAAAATTTTCTTTCCATATTTCCTCTTTGTCATGAACATATCCTCTTTTACCAAAAGTATTTGTTTTTCTCTCTGGCCAGTGAAGTTGATATAAATCAATGTAATCAGTTTTTAATCTTAACAAACTTTTTTCAATAGCATCTGTTAAACTTTCTTTACTAAAACTTAAATCATCTCTTATGTGAGCAGGATATGGACCTGGACCAGCAATTTTTGTTGCTAATATAATTTTATTTCTATTTTTTCTTTTTTCAAACCATGATCCTATTATTTTTTCAGTATTACCTTGGGTTTCTCTTGACGCAGGTACTGGATATAATTCTGCAGTATCAAAAAAATTCACTCCATTTTCGAGAGCATAATCCATCTGATTAAAACCGTCATCAATACTGTTTTGCTTACCAAATGTCATGGTACCAAGACATATTTTACTAACTTTAATATCTGTATTTGGTAATCTTGAGTATCTCATTTTCTTAATTTAACTCTAATACAACAGGGCAATGATCTGAATGATAGACATTATTCAATATGTATGAATTTGTTATTTTTTCAACTAAATTATTTTTAACAAAATTATAATCAATTCTCCATCCCTTATTTTTTTCTCTTGAATTAGCTCTATAACTCCACCAACTGTAATTATCAGGTTTTTTATTAATATACCTGAAAGAATCAACAAAACCTAAATCAATAAATCTGTCAAGCCATAATCGCTCCTCAGGTAAAAATCCAGATACATTTTTATTTCTTACTGGATCATGGATATCAATTGGCTTATGACATACGTTAAAATCTCCACAAATAATTAAATTATCTATTTTTTTATCTATTGATTTTACATAATTTAAAAAATCATTCATAAACTTAAACTTCAATGATAATCTGCTATTGTTAGTTCCTGAAGGCACATAAACAGACATAACTGAAAAATCATCAAAATCAACTCTAAGAACCCTACCCTCAATATCTATGTAATTTATTGATGTCCCGTATTCAATTTTTTTTGGAGGAACTTTTGTTAATATAGATACTCCACTGTAACCTTTCTTCTCTGCAGAATGCCAAAAGTTTTTATATCCAAGAGAGGAGAAAATTTCATGGTCAAATTGATCTTTGTTTGCTTTTATTTCTTGCAAACAAATAATATCAGGTTGCTCATTTTTCAGCCAGCTAACAAATCCTTTTTTAATTGCGGCTCGAATTCCATTTACATTATATGAGATGATTTTTACCATGATAATTTCTTCAACCAAATTGAAATATCAATTTTAGAATTTAAAAACTTTTTAACTTCTTCAATTTTAACTCTGTCCTGTTTCATTGAATCTCTGTCTCTTATTGTTACAGTTTCATTTTTTAATGAGTCATGGTCAATAGTTATACAATATGGAGTTCCAATTGCATCTTGTCTTCTATATCTTCTTCCAATTGCGTCTTTTTCATCATAAACTAAATTAAAATCAAATTTTAAATCATCTTTAATTTTTTTTGAAAGTTTAACTAATTCGTCTTTCTTTAATAAAGGTAGAATGGCAAGTTTAGTTGGAGCTAAAAATTTCGGTAATTTTAGTACTGTCCTAGTTGAGTTATTGTCTAATTTTTCCTCCTCTAAGGAATTAGAAATTATAGCTAAAAATAATCTGTCAAGACCAATTGATGTTTCAACAACATAAGGTGTATATTTCTTATCACTGTCAATATCATAGTATTTTAATTTTTTCCCAGAAAATTTTTCATGGTTCCCCAAATCAAAATCAGTTCTAGAATGTATACCCTCAAGCTCCTTAAAGCCAAATGGAAATTTAAATTGGATATCTGTTGCCGCATCAGCATAATGTGCTAATTTATCGTGATCATGAAAACGATAATTTTCTTTTTCAAATCCCAAAGAATAGTGCCATAACATTCTTCTTTCTTTCCAAGTTTCATACCATTTTTTTTGATCTCCAGGTTTTACAAAATACTGCATTTCCATCTGTTCAAACTCTCTCATTCTAAAAATAAATTGTCGTGCAACTATCTCATTTCTAAAAGCTTTACCAGTTTGAGCAATTCCAAAAGGAATTTTCATTCTTGAAGTTTTCTGAATATTTAAATAGTTTACAAAAATCCCTTGAGCTGTCTCAGGTCTAAGAAATATTTTTGTGGAAGATTCATCAGAGGACCCTACCATTGTATCGAACATTAAATTGAACTGTTTTACATCTGTCCAATTATTTGATCCTGAAATTGGACAATTAATTTTCAATTCTTCTATCAATAATTTTAATCCATTAAGATTATCATCCTCTAACAATTTAGTTAATCTTTTTTTTATGAAATCAATTTTATTAAAATAATCACTAACCCTTTTGTTCGTTTTTATAAACTTGGCTTGATCAAAATCAGCTCCAAAGTTTTTTTTTGCTTTTTGTATTTCTTTATTGATTTTTCCTTCAATTTTTTCACAATAATCCTCAATTAACACATCTGCCCTGTACCTCTTATTAGAGTCTCTATTATCAATTAAAGGATCATTAAATGCGTCAACATGACCAGACGCTTCCCAAGTTTTTGGGTGCATTAAAATTGAAGCATCAACTCCAACAATATCTGAATTCATCTGAACCATTGATTTCCACCAAAATTCTCTGATATTATTTTTTAATAAAACTCCATTTTGTGCATAATCATATACTGCACTTAAACCATCATAAATTTCACTTGAAGGGAAAATAAATCCGTATTCTTTTGAGTGTGATATTATTTTTTTTATGTCGACCATTGATAAAAATTATTGTTTTCTATTTTAAATTTTCAAGAAAAGTTTAAAGATATAAATAATAAATATGACTCATTGTAATATAAAACTAAAAAAAAAATATCCTTATTTTTACCATTCAATTTATATATGAAAAACTTCATTTTTCTTTTTATAACAGTAAGTAGTGTTTTAATTTTTTCAAAATGTGCAACAAGAGGAATAATTGAAGGTGGCAGCAAAGACAGTATACCTCCAGTTGTTATAAGATCTTCTCCTAAAGAAAACACTGTTTTTTTTAAAGATGACAAAATTTTATTGAATTTTAATGAATTCATAAAATTAAATGATATTTCAAATCAATTAATAATTTCTCCACCGCTTGAAAAAAAATATTTTGAAATTAAACCTAGACTAGGAGCTTCAAAAAAAATTGAAATAAAACTGCTTAAAAAGTTAGACGATAATACCACATATACTTTTAATTTTGGCAAAAGTATTGAAGACTATAATGAGGGAAACCAGCTACCCTTTTACTCATATGCAATATCAACAGGTGAAAAAATTGACTCCCTGAAATATTATGGAACAGTAGAGGATGCATTAAATAAAAATAAAGAGGATTCCATTTTAGTTTACTTATATACTGTTGATTCAATTTATAACGATTCTACTATTTATTTAAAAAAACCATATTATGTTACTCAAACATTAGATAGTACAAATTTTGAATTTCAAAACTTAAAGCCTGGCAAATATGAAATTATTGCAATTAAAGATGAAGGAACTAACTATCTCTTTGATCAAAATACGGATAAAATTGGTTTTGTCAAAGATTTCATTAATATTCCAATGGATACATTTTCAAAGCTTAGACTCTTTAAGGAAAAGACAAATTTTGCATGGGGAAGACCTAAGTATATAAATGAAAATAAAATTGAGTTCCCTTTTTTTGGAGATCTAATTAATCAAAAAATTATTTTAGATTCAAATTTTGATAAAATAAAATACGTAATTAATAAAAACAGAGAAAAGGATACTTTAAATTTTTGGTTTAAAAACAATCAAAAAATAGATTCAATCATATTTAATTTAAAAGGGAGTGATTCTATAGAAAAAGTTGTTGTAAAGAAAAGGAAAACTCAAATTAAAGATTCTTTAATTCTCAAATTTTTAAATAGTAATTTTCTAGAACTAAATGATTCTATTAAAATTGAAAGTAACATCCCAATAATGAATGTAAATACTGATTCAATTAAAATAACTGATATTGATTCTATAATAGTACCCTTTGATGTTTCATTAGACAAAAACTTAGACATATTAAATCTTAAAATTAACCCCCTTCCAAATGATAATTATAAAATTAATATAAAATCAGGGTCAATTACTGATTTCTTTGGTAATTCAAACGAACCTCTATTTTTAAATTTAAAGACAAAAACCTATGAGGATTATGGTACATTATTTTTACAGGTTGAAAATAATAGTGATTTACCATATTTCATTGAAATACTAAACTTTAAAGGGGAAAAAATTAGAAAAGAATTAGGTGACAAAATTGATGGAAATTACTCTTTTTATAATCTTATTCCTGATAAATACACTGTAAGAATAATAATTGATGAAAATAAAAACTTTGAATGGGACACTGGAAATTATTTAAAAAAAATTCAACCTGAAAAGGTTATCTACCTTACAAATGAATTGGATTTAAGAGCTAACTGGGAATTAAATGAATCAATTGAAATAAAATAAATTTGTCTAACCCTTAATGCTAGACCACAAATACTCTCGATTCATTCTGGCTATATTTTCTAACGAAATACCTTTTGGACATTCAACCTCACATGCTCCAGTATTTGTACAGTTACCAAATCCCTCTTCATCCATCTGATTAACCATATTTAAAACCCTATCTCTTGCCTCCACCTTGCCCTGAGGAAGTAGCGAGAACTGAGATACCTTTGCGGAAACAAATAACATAGCAGATGCATTTTTGCAAGAAGCAACACATGCGCCACATCCAATACATGTTGCAGCATCAAACGCTTTATCAGCATCGTATTTATCAACAGGTATTGTATTCGCATCTTGTGTGTTTCCAGAGGTATTGATGCTTATGAATCCACCTGCTTGTTGAATTCTATCGAAAGATGACCTGTCTACAACCAAATCTTTTATAACAGGGAAAGCATTAGCTCTGAAAGGTTCAATAATAATTGTATCACCATCTTTAAATTTTCTCATATGAAGTTGACAAGTAGTAATAAGTCTGTCTGGTCCGTGAGGCTCTCCGTTTATAAACATAGAGCACATACCACAAATACCCTCCCTACAGTCATGATCAAAAGCAACTGGATCTTCACCTTTATTAATTAAATTTTCATTTAACATATCCATCATTTCAAGAAAAGACATATCAGGAGAAACATTGTCAATATCATAATTTATCATTTTACCTTTACTTTCATTATTAGGTTGTCTCCAAATTTTTAATTTTAGTTTCATAAGTTTTATTTGTAAGATCTAGTTTTAAGTTTTATTTCCTCATAAATTAGAGGTTCTTTGTGTAATATTGCATCTGAAGGTTCATCATTAAATTCCCATGCAGAAACATACTTATAGTTTTTATCATCTCTTAACGCTTCACCCTCAGGGGTTTGAGATTCCTCTCTAAAATGTCCTCCGCAAGATTCATTTCTTTGCAAGGCATCTTTCGCAAATAATTCACCTAATTCTAGAAAATCAGCTACTCTTAATGCCTTAGCTAGTTGCTCGTTAAATTCATTTTTATTTCCTGTTACATTTACATTCTTGTAGAAATCATCTCTCAGATTTTTAATATCACTAATTGCTTGTTTTAAATCAGTCTCGTTTCTAGACATTCCACACTTATTCCACATTATTTTACCAAGTTTTTTGTGATAAAAATCAACTGAGTTTTTCCCTTTATTATTTATTAAATCATCAATTTTTTTTGTTACATCATTTTCAGCATCATTAAATTCTTGAGAATTGATATCAATTTTGCTTGTGCTAATGTCATCAGCTAAGTAGTCCCCAATTGTGTATGGTAAAACAAAATATCCGTCAGCAAGGCCCTGCATTAATGCTGAGGCTCCCAATCGATTTGCACCGTGGTCAGAAAAATTTGCTTCTCCTATTACAAAACATCCTTTAATAGTAGACATTAAATTGTAATCTACCCAAATTCCACCCATAGTATAATGAACAGCTGGATAAATCATCATTGGAGTTTCGTATGGATTTTGATCAACAATTTTTTCATACATCTGAAATAAGTTACCGTATTTTGATCTTACAATATCAGTCCCTAATTTTTTTGTTAATTGTTTATCATTTTCATTAAGTCCTTTTATTTTGGCTTGCTCTTTACCATACCTGTATATGGACGATTCAAAATCTAAAAAAACAGCTTCACCAGTTGAATTCACTCCATATCCAGCATCACATCTCTCTTTAGCTGCTCTTGAAGCAACATCCCTTGGAACAAGATTTCCAAAAGAAGGGTATCTCCTTTCAAGAAAATAATCTCTATCACTTTCATGAATTTGATTTGGCGAAAGTTTTCCCTCTCTAACTAATTTTGCATCATCAATTTTTTTTGGAACCCATATTCTACCATCGTTCCTTAAAGACTCAGACATTAAAGTTAATTTTGATTGATGGTCGCCTGATACTGGTATACATGTTGGATGGATTTGAGTAAAGCAAGGATTTGCAAAGAAAGCTCCTTTTTTATGTATTTTCCATGTAGCAGAGACGTTACTTCCCATTGCATTGGTGGATAAATAAAATACATTTCCATAACCACCTGAAGCAATCACCACAGCATGAGCACCATGCCTTTCTATTTTGCCACTAACAAGATTTCTGGTTATTATACCTCTTGCTTTATTCTTAACAATAACAATATCCATCATTTCATGGCGATTATACATTTTAATCTTACCTCTAGAAATCTGTCTATTCATGGCAGAATATGCTCCAAGAAGTAATTGTTGCCCCGTTTGACCTTTTGCATAAAAAGTTCTTGAAACTTGAACACCACCAAAAGATCTATTATCTAAAAGGCCACCATAATCTCTGGCAAATGGAACTCCTTGAGCAACACACTGATCAATAATATTCCCTGAAACCTCTGCAAGTCTATGAACATTTGCTTCCCTTGACCTATAGTCTCCTCCTTTAATTGTATCATAAAAAAGCCTGTAGGTTGAATCACCGTCACCTTGATAATTTTTTGAAGCATTAATACCTCCCTGGGCAGCAATTGAATGCGCTCTTCTAGGAGAATCCTGAAAACAAAAAGTCTTAACATTGTAACCTAATTCAGCCAAAGTAGCCGATGCAGAGGCACCTGCCAATCCAGTTCCTACTACAATTACATCTAAAAGTCTTTTGTTTGCAGGACTTACTAAATTAATATTACTTTTATGTGATTCCCACTTATTTTCTAATGTACCCTTTGGAACTTTAGAATCTAACTTAACGTTGTAGTTTTTTGAAACAAGTAATTCATTTTCCCAATCGATAGCAATTTTTAAAGCTTTCCTTTTATATTTTTCATTAGTTTTTGATTGTTCATCATTTTTAGGCTTTGTGACTAGATGAAAAGGTAGAGTTCTTATAAGTCTTATAGCCTTTCTTTTACCATCCACAATATCATAGCCTCCAAAATAATTAAGTCTAATGGAGGATGTACCATTTGAGTTTTCTCTATATCTAATTTTTACTTTTTTTGTACTCATAATCTAATTGTAAACAAAATTAAACAAACGAATTGAGGTCCACAAAAAAAATTGAGGTACACTTATTTTTTTTTCAAAGGATAAAAAAAGAACGTTACACATAATTAATGATTTAAAAAGTGAAAGATTGCTATAAAAATAAAACCAAAAGGTATTCCTATTGAAAAGATCTTTGTAAACAAAGTAATTGTTGATGTATATTTATTATTGACACCCATAGATTGAAATGAGGATCCAAAACCATGAAGAAGATGAAGTGCTAAAAATACAAATGAAACAACATAAATTAAAACTCTTGTTGGATTTACAAATTTGTGAACTAATTCTTCGTAATATCTATTTGGGTCTTCAGGTAAAAAATCATAATACTTGTATTTCATCTCAGGAACCCAGAAATCATAAAAATGTAAACCTAAAAAAGATAAAATAACTATACCTGATAATATCATATTTCTAGATATCCAACTAGAATTAGCAGCACCTTTAACTGCGTAATATTTATCAGTTCTTGATCTTCGATTCTTAATTTCTAAAATAAAACCCATGACAAAATGAAATACAACCCCTATTATTAAAATAGGCTGTAACACAAATTGAACAATAGGATTATTTCCCATAAAATGAGAAAGTTGATTGAATATTTTTGCATCAACTATAGAAGTAAAGTTTATAGTAAAATGCTGAAATAAAAAAATTACAAGAAAAAGACCTGAAAGTGCCATTGAATATTTTCTTGCAATTGACGAACTAATTATCCCTGACATTTATCAAATTAAAAATTGTATATAAAGGTACACAAAAAATATGAGGTACACATTTTTTTTAGTAAATTAAATAAAAAAATTATTTTTTTGAATTTATTATTTTTGAAAGTGCATTTTCATATGTTAAATTTAAATATTTAATTCTATAAATATCAAAATGAGATATAAACCTTTACCATCTTTTTTTTATGTCAAAAACAGAGCATCATTTATGAAAAAAATGAATGATAATTCTGTTGCGATATTTAATTCAAATGATATATATCCAATAAGTGCAGACAGTACTTTTAAATTTCAACAACACAGAGATATATTTTATCTGTGTGGAATAGATCAAGCAGAAACAATTTTACTCTTATTTCCTGATTCAAAAGACAATAAATTAAAAGAAATTCTTTTTATAAAAGAAACAAACCCTGAAATAAAAATATGGGAAGGTGAAAAACTTTCTAAGAAAGAAGCCATGGATTTATCTGGTGTTAAAACAATTTATTTTCTTGAATCATTTGAAAAAGTTTTCTTAAAAATATGTTCAAAGTGTACTTCAATTTATTGGAATACAAATGAACATCCAAGAGCCAAAAATGAGACTCAAACTAGAGAGGATAGATTTATCCATGAATATAAACCAAAATTTCCTAAACACTTACATGAAAAAAGCAATCCTATTTTACATGATCTAAGATCAATTAAAAATAATGTAGAAGTTAATCAAATCAAAAATGCGTGCGATATTACCAAAAAAGGTTTTATCAGGGTTCTTAATTTTGTAAAACCAAATGTTTGGGAATATGAAATTGAAGCAGAGTTTATTCATGAATTTGTTAAAAATAAATCCTGTGGTTTTGCTTATGAACCAATTATAGCTTCTGGAAAAAATAGCAATGTATTACACTACAACACAAATAACAATATGTGTAAAAGTGGCGATATGATATTGATTGATGTTGGAGCTGAATATGGAAATTACTCAAGTGATATGACAAGAACTATACCTGTTTCAGGAAAATTTAGTTCAAGACAGAAGTTAGTTTACCAATCAGTTCTAAATGTTAAAAATGAAACCGAAAAATTACTAATAAACGGTAATAGTATCAAAGATTTAAATTCTAATGTTGGAGAAATTATGACTGAAGAATTAGTAAAATTAGGATTATTAAAAATAAAAGAGATTAAAAACCAAAATCCAAAAGCTCCATTGTATAAAAAATATTTTATGCATGGTATTTCTCATCATATTGGACTTGATACTCACGATTATGGATTCATTGAAAAAAAAATAGAGCCAAATATGGTTTTCACTATTGAACCAGGAATATATATTCCAGATGAAGGCTTTGGAGTGCGATTAGAAGACGTGTATTTAGTTAATCAAAATTCATTGCCCACGAATTTAATGAAGTCAATACCGATTGAAATTGAAGAAATTGAAGAAATTATGAATAGTTAATTAAAATTGCTGTATTCATTCTTTAAAGTCTCAATATCATCTAATATTTTAAAAACTTCATCGATATTTGTTCCATCATAATATCCTCTTATTCGTTTATCCGGGTCAACTAAAACAAAATTCTCAGTATGAATAATTTCATTATCGTCTTTGGTGTCCAATTCAGCTACAAAAAAAGATTTTCTTGCTAAATCATAAATTTTATTTTTATCACCAGTCAAAAGGTTCCATTTTTTTTGATCTATACCCTTTTCTTTTGCATAATTATTTAACTGTTCAACTGTATCATTTTTTGGGTCAACGGAAAACGATATGATCATAACTGAATCGTCCGCAATGATTTTTTTTTGTAATTCAAGCATATTATCTGTCATTATTGGACAAATAGATGGACATTTAGTGAAAAAGAAGTCAGCAACAAAAATCTTATCATTATAATTATCTAATGTTATTTTTTTACCACTTTGATTGAATAATGAAAAGTTTGCAATTTTATGGAATTTTTTAATATGTTGAAGTGAACTGTCTACCAATTTATAATTTACCTCTGCGGGCTGATAAATCGGGAGAATTTTGATTGGCGTTAATAAATAGTATATCATCAACAGGATAAAAATTGATAATGATAAAAAAATTAAAATGAATGTTTTATATTTTGAAAAAAATTCTGAAAAACTCATAATCACTGCAAAGTTAATTCATTACATTTTTTATTCAAAATATTCGGTTTAAATAGAACATTAATAGTAAGTAAATTACTATTTTTGCTGACTGTCAAATTAAAATAAAATGAATGAAATTTTAATTAAAGCTCTTCAATTACTTCTAAGTTTGTCTATTTTAGTCATCCTCCATGAATTGGGACATTTCATTCCTGCAAAAATTTTTAAAACTCGAGTTGAAAAATTTTATTTATTTTTTGATGTTAAATTTTCAATTTTTAAGAAAAAAATAAACGATACTGTATACGGTATAGGATGGTTACCCTTAGGAGGTTATGTCAAAATATCAGGTATGGTTGACGAATCCTTCGACACTGAACAGTTAAAGAGTGAACCAAAACCTTGGGAATACAGATCTAAGCCAGCTTGGCAAAGGTTAATAATTATTCTAGGAGGTGTAACAGTTAACTTGATTTTAGGTTTTTTCATTTATATGATGATTTTATTTGTTTGGGGAAAAGATACGCTTTACAGTGATTCTTTACCACAAGGCTTAAATCCCTCACCAATAGCTAAAGAAATTGGATTTCAAGAAAGCGATAATATAATTTCTGTTGATGGTAAAATTCTTGACAATGTTTTAGATATAAACAAAAATTTATTTTTAAGAGATATCAAGAAAGTGACCGTAAAAAGAAAAAATGGTTCAGAAGAGACTCTAATTATTCCTGAAAATATTGGATCCAAAATGTTCGAGTCTGGAGAATTATTTCCTCTTACACCAAAATTAGATTTAATTGTTGGTGAAGTTGTAAATAATAGTCCTGCTGAAAGATCAGGTTTAAAAAAAGGGGACAAAATTATTGCTGTAAATGAGATTGAGATTAATGATTTTAATTCTTTTACAACAATTTTAAGAGAAGGAAAATATGATTCTATCAATCTTTCTGTAATTAGAAAAAACTCTTTAAATCTTTCTGAGTCGAAAGAAATTTTAAAAGTATTTCCCAATGAAAATGGAACGATAGGTTTTTACAGACAAAATATCAAACTTGGTAATGAAAAATTAACTTTTTTGACAAGTATAAAAGAGGGGTTTTTTTTAGGATATTGGACTCTTCACGATTATGTAGCTCAATTTAAATATGTTTTTACTAAAAAAGGTGCCTCACAAATGGGAGGGTTTGGAGCAATAGGCAGTCTATTTCCATCCCAGTGGGATTGGAAAGGGTTTTGGTCTTCTACTGCACTGATATCCATAATTCTTGCTTTTATGAACTTTTTACCTATACCAGCTCTAGATGGTGGACATATGATGTTTCTTTTTTATGAGATTATAACAGGTAAAAAACCAAATCAAAAATTCCTTGAAGTTTCTCATACTATTGGATTTATTTTACTGATAAGTCTAGTACTTTTTGCAAATGGAAACGATGTTTATCGCTTTTTATTCAACTAAATCTTCTTTAATCACTCTTATTTTTAATAAATTTTTGAGCTAAACGGAATCATTTTTTATATTTGATATGAATTATACATAAATTCAAAATATGAAAAATTTGTTAAGCATTGCAGGTAAGTTTTTTTTAATTCTGTTTTCAATTAATTCTTTTGCACAAGAGGAAATTCCAATTGTTATTGAAGATTTTATTGAGCAACACGAACTTTTAATTTCATATCGAGGAAATGATGGTGAAATTGATTGGGAATCAAAAAACGAAATAAATAAAAAAATCCGATTCTTTATAGAAGAAAAGTATCCAAATGTTATATCTACTAGAAATATTATGTGGGATTCATATGAAACATATTTGAGTCCATATGATCGATACCATTATCATACTTTCATAGTTGCTGTAAAAATTAAAGGTGTAAGTAAAATGAAATATCTAAATGTAAACTACAGTCCTAATAATCAAAAAGTTGACAGTAGATTTATTTGGAATGATGAAGAGAAGGATTTTGTAGAAAAAGTAATTGAAGAAATAATCGATCCTTAGTTTTTAATATTTAGATTAATAAAATTTTAAAAACATAAGTTTTATGATAAAGGTTATATCCTATACTATTATATTTCTTTTTTGTATTTCTCTTTACTCACAACAAATTTCAAAAGAAGAACTAATTTTTTTGACGCCCGAATGGAAAGGTGAACGTTTTCATGATGGAAGGCCAAAGGTATCCAATGAAATAATTCAGAGGATGAAAATGGTAACACTAGAAGAGGCTTGGGCGGTGCTTAAAGGTGAAAATTTTAAATATCAGTATGCTGAAGGATGGCAAACCATAAATCCTGATAGCGTTCTTGTGGGTAGAGCTGTTACTGCTGTTTTTGTTCCTGGAAGACCAGATATTCACAGAGTAATTGACGAAAAAGGGCACAAAAAAGACGGAAGAATTAAATCACAAAACTCTTGGACAATTGATCTTTTAGAACAAGGTGATGTCTATGTTGTTGATCAATTTGGTGCCCATATTGATGGTCCAACTATAGGTGATAATTTAGGAAATTCAATTTTTACTAAAAGTGGTAATGGTATTGTGTATAATGGTGCTATAAGAGATATTAGCGGTTTAAAAGAAATTGGTTCATTTACTTCATTTTTTCGATCATATCATCCATCTCATCATTTAAACAAACCTGACGGTGAATTAAATACTACCCTAATTGGTATTAACACACCGACACGGATAGGTATGGCTACAGTTATTCCTGGTGATATCGTCTTAGGTAGGGATGGAGGAGTAATATTTATTCCACCACACTTAGCAGAAAAAGTAGTAAAAGTATCTGAAGTTGTCCGCCTTAGGGACATGTTTGGTCATCTAAGATTACGAGAGCAAAAGTATACTCCAGGTCAAATTGACTCTAGGTGGTCAGATGAAATTGAAAAAGATTTTTCTAAATGGTTAAATGATCACATTGATCAACTTCCAGTTCCAAAAGAACAAATTCAGGAGTTACTTAAAACAAGAACCTGGTAATTTTATTATCTTTCTAGTAAACTATCAAAAACAACAGTATGAAAAATTCAAGAAGAGACTTTTTAACAAAAGCAGCAGCTTCGACTGCTCTAACTTTACCTTTTATAAATTATGGTAAAGAGTACGAAACTGCAATTAATAAAACACCTAAATTATCTTCTCCATCAAAACTTAAGATTACTGACACTAAGTGTGGTTACATTAGAGGAGGAAAAGGTTTGTTTGTAAAGATTTATTCAAATCAAGATATAGTTGGACATGGTGAAGGTGTTGACGCAACACCTGGGACATATCACTTAGTTAAAAGATTTGGAGAGAGACTTAGGGGTAAAAGCCCTCTTAATATTCATAGGCTTTTTGAAGATATCAGAAGAGCAGGATTTTTTCAAGGAGCTCAATCAGGTATGTATATAGCCGTATTGACTGCCGTTGAGACTGCTTTGTGGGATCTAGCGGGAAAATCATTAGGTTTACCAGTCTACCAACTACTTGGTGGAAAATTTAGAGATAAAATTAGAGTTTACATGGATACCGCTCTTTATCAAAGTAAGCTTCCTCAACCAAAAGATTTTGCAGCAGCAGCTCGAGAAGCAGTAGACATGGGTTATAATGCTGTAAAATTTGATCTTGATCAAGCTAATGATCCTAACAAATACGACAAATATAACTGGACTGCAAGCCCTGCTGAAATTGAAAGAATGTATAATCAAATGGCTGCAGCTAGAGAAGAAGTTGGCCCAAATATAGATATATGTGCTGACATGCACGGTAGATATGATGCAATTACTGGTGAAAAAGTTGCAAAAATTTTAGAACCTTTAAATATGATGTGGTTAGAAGAACCAATACCTGCAGAAAATACTGATGCTTACAGAAAAATTACCGAATCTACAAGTACTCCAATATGTGCTGGTGAAAACCATTATCTAGCTCATGGTTTTAGACCTTTACTTGAGACAGGTGCAGTTGACATAATTATGCCAGACCTCCAAAAAGCTGGTGGTCTTGGAGAGGGACAACGAATTGCTAACTTATCAAATTTATATTATGTTCCATTTGCCCCTCATATGGTAGCATCATTTTTAGGAGCAATGGCTGCATGCCATGTTTGTGCTTCAGTACCAAATTTTATGATTTTAGAATGGCAAATTTATTTTCATAAAAATCCAATGTTTAAGGAAATAGTTCACTTTGACGGACCTATGACTGAAAATGGTTTTATTCCATTATCGGAAAAGCCTGGCATAGGAGTTGAAATTAACGAAGAGGGAATGAGAAAATATGCTGTAAAAGGCGTCCCTTTTTTTAAATAAGATTTGAGAAAAATAAATTTATATTCTGGCTCACTTGCAATTGCATTAATTTTATTGCTTGCTACTTTTCTTGCATTTTTTTTAGGTAAAATTAATTTATCCGGTATTTTAGTATTAGGATTTTTTGGAATGCTTGCCATTGGATTTAGCGGTTATAAAAACCTCAACGGCTATGTTTTCAC